>CAMBWM010000019.1 GCA_945871335.1 Polaromonas sp. YR568
CGCCTGCTGGAGATCGTTAGCCGCACGCAGGATGTGGCGGCGCTGCTCAACGGCTTGCCCAGCAGTTTCAGCACGCCCGAGCTGAACGTGGCTTGCGCCGAAGGCGAACCACCGGTGCTGGTTGCTGCGCTGGTTGCGCAGGCCAGCGCCCGACCTGGCGGCGTGCCGCGCTTTGCGGCGCCGGCCAAGCTCTCCACGATCGACGGTCTGCGCGTGGACTGGCCCGATGGCTTTGGCCTGATCCGCAGCTCAAACACCACGCCGGTGCTGGTGCTGCGATTTGAGGGCACGACGCCGGCGGCTTTGCAGCGCATTGAAAAAGACATGCTGGCGCTGTTGCACAGCGTCAAGCCTGATGCACACTTTGCCGCCGCTGCGCATTGATCAGTTATTTCGGTCTTGGGCCAAAGCCATCAGACTTTGCCATGGTTCAAAAGTCGATATCGGCCCAATGCTCACAGGTGCTGGTGCTGGCGCAAGAGTCCACATGCGTGAGACGGATTGCGCTAGGTCACTGACTTTTATGACCTCTTGACTCATACCTTGGGCGTCCAAGTCGTCGAAGCTTTCTGCAAAGTTCCTGACATGAGGGCCGTGCAAAACCCTGCAGCCCAGCGCCAGAGCTTCGTGCGGATTGTGTCCACCCACTGCGACCCAGGAGCCCCCCAACATGGCTACAGGGGCCAACCGATACCATAAACCCATTTCGCCAATCGTGTCAGCGACGTACACAGCATCATTTAGGGCTGGCAATGTGCAAGATGCACTGCGCAAAGCGGTGCCACTGGGGCACAAAGCCTGAATTTCAGTGCCGCGGGCAGGAGCGCGCGGTGCAATGATCAGCAAGGCATCCGGGTGTTGCTGGCGCAGCAAGGCGTGCACTTGCAAGGCCAATGCCTCTTCACCTGAATGGCTGGATGCCAGCAGCCAGACAGGCCTTTCGTGTAGGCATTGTTCCCAGACACGCAGTTGATCGGGATTGCAGCCAAGAGGTGGTGACATCGTCTTGATAGTGCCGGTGATCAGCACCTTGTCGGGACTTGCCCCAAGCGCAATCAGTCCATCCCGAGTTTGCTGGTTTTGAGCCCATAGGATGCTGAAGCCGGGTAGCAGTGCTTGATAAATGAACCGGCCCCAGCGCCGTTTTGCCAATGCGGCTGCATCCAGTCTTGCATTGACCAGGGCATGTGCAATGCCGCGCTCGGCGGTGGCGTGGATCAAGGTGGGCCATAAATCCATCTCGCACCAGACCGCCAGTGCGGGCTGCCAGTGGTCCAAAAATCGCGCTACCGTAACCGGGGTGTCAACCGGGGCAAACTGGTGAATGCAGCGGGGCGGCATGCCGGTCTTGTGCAGAGCGTCACCCGAAGTGCGGGCTGTTGTAGTAATTAAGAAATGGGTCTGTGGCCATGACTTGCCCATTTGCGCAAACAGCCCTGCCAAAGCCATGGCTTCACCCACACCCACGGCGTGACCCCACACCAGCGGGCCTGGCGGTCTGGGGTCAGGTGTTGTGACCCATTTTTGAGCCAGACTGAGCGGGGTTTCCTTGCCGCTTTGCAGGCGCTTTTGCAGTGCCCAGCGCCACAGTGGCGTCATGGCCTGACTCAGCCACAAATAACATAAAAGAGCCCATGAACGAGAAGGCCTCATGGCAGAGCCTTCAGCCATGGCACCAGCACTGCCATATGTTTGGCAGTGGATCCCCCGTGTTCGGCATGAAACTTTTCGGCTCCTGCCATGGCTAAGTCATAGGCTCCAGGCGCTGTTAATAAATGCACCATGCCTTGGGCCAGAGATGGGATGTCCATGTGCTGCTTCAGCACACCCGCAACCAAGGCTTCCACACCGGGGTATTCGATACCCCAAATGCTGTGGCCCACCATCACGGGTTTTTTAAGAGCCAATGGCTCAATCACATTGTGAGCGCCCATCGGGACAAAAGACGCGCCAACCACCACGGCTTGGGACAGCGCCAGGTAAAAGTACATTTCGCCCAAAGAATCGCCAAGCAGAACATCCTCACCACTCAAATCGATGTCTTCATTGTGTAAATGAAGATCTGCATCAAAAATCTGACTGCGGCGCAGAGTCTGTAAGCCAGCTGATTGCAACAGGGCGTGGACGGTATCGAATCTTTGCGGACTTCGTGGCACATACACAAACAGGGGCTTAGGCCGTCCAGCAGCCGCCAAGCCTTGTTGGATCAACTGCATGGCGTGAATGAATTGTTCATCTTCACCCACGATGGCACTGGCAAAGGCAATCACCGGACGATGCGCCAGGCCCAGATGCCAGCGATGTACACTTTGCGCTGCAGCATCAATCTGAGATGCCGATACGGGCAGGTCAAATCGGGTTTCTCCCGCCACCTCGACGCGGTTGCAACCCACCTGTCGAAAGCGCCGTGCATGGGTTTCAGATTTGCACATCACCAATTGGTAAGCGGGAAACAACTTGGCGCGAAAGCCCCACAAGCGCTTCAAATCGCGCGCAATGCTTTTTTGGGGGTACTGGGCGTTGGCCATGCACAGCGCAAGACCTTCACGCCGGATGGTTGTCAAAAGCACTGGCCAAGTGTCAATTTCGGTCATCATGGCGCACATGGGGTGCACATGGTGAATGAATCTTTTGACCGACCCACTCAGCTCGAAGGGCAAATAGGCTATTTGAGCTCGCCCCTGGGCAATGTCTGTTGCCAGCAATTTTTGGGCTTCAGTGCGGCCTGCTGGGGTTAAGGTGGTGACCAGCACCGGGTACCCGGCGGCCAAAAGCTCACGCACCAGGGGGGCGGCACCCCTGATTTCTCCCATCGAAGCAGAATGGACCCAAACAGGGTTTTTAAGCCGGGTGTGCACAATTCCCCAGCGCTCAGCCCAAAACTGCCTGTAGAGCGGCTCGCGCCGGCCTCTGCGCCAGAGAAAGGCCAAGAAAACGGGCAGCAGAATCACCCAGAGTACTTGGTAAACGGCAATGGCCAGGCGCATGCCCCAAGTGTTCGGAAAGCGGGAGTTCATGTCGGCGGCATTGATCTGGCAGATGAGCTTGAGTTCTCAGGTAGAGAGGCTTTGAGGTCGGCGTGCGTCAGTATACTTAGCGCGTATTGATAACAACCCATCCAACTGCCGCCTCATGACCTCATTGCGTTCGCCCTGGACTGCGGTCATTCCTTTGCGGCGCGGCTCGAAAGGTTTGCCCGGCAAAAACATCCGTCTGTTGGCTGACAAGCCACTGTACATGCATTCGGTGGATGTGGCGCTTGAAGCCGGTGCACAACGAATCATCATCTCCACAGACATCTCTGACGTGCTTTCATCGGCATTGCCGCCTCGCGTGCAGGTCATAGAGCGCCCATCAGATTTGTGTGGCGAAGAAGTGCCCATGGCACCTGTGCTGTTGCACGCCTTGCAGGTTGCGGCCTGCGAGGGCGCGGTGGTGTTATTGCAAGCGACTTCGCCCCTGCGCAAAGTAGCTGATGTTCTGTCTGCACTCGATGTGTTTGCCAAGGGTAGATTTGATTTGGTGATGTCTGTCACCGAGGCAGATCGCAGCGTCCTGAAATGGGGCCGTGTTGAGGGCGACCGTTTTGTGCCGCTGAGTGATCCTGCGCATTGCTTTTCCAACCGTCAAAGTCTGCCACCGGTCGTCAGGCCCAACGGCGCCGTGTATGTCATGCAAGCACAGTGGTTCATAGCAAGACGCAGTTTCGTGAGTGAACGTATTGGGCTGGTGCACATGAGTCCTGAACGTAGTCAAGACATAGACACATTAGCCGACTTTGAGCGCTGTGAAGCTGCGCTGGCCGCATAAACAAAAGGTAAGAAGTGATGAAGATTGCAAACCGCGATATTTCCCTGCGCCATGCCCCCCTGGTGATTGCTGAGATTGGCATCAACCACGGGGGAAGTTTAGAGGTGGCCAAGTCCATGGTCACAGCTGCTCGCCTGGCCGGTTGTGAAATGGTCAAACATCAAACACACTTTGTGGACGATGAAATGACGGAGGAAGCCAAGTCGATTTTTCCGCCCAATGCGGATATTTCGATCTGGCATGTCATGGAACAGTGTGCTTTGAGCAAAGACGACGAGATCGCCTTGAAAAAGCATGCCGAATCTTTGGGCTTGATTTACATCTCAACGCCATTTTCTAGGGCGGCGGCTGATTTTCTCAATGAGATCGGTGTGTCGGCGTTCAAAATCGGTTCGGGTGAATGCAACCATTTGCCCCTCATCCGGCACATCGCCCGCATGGGTAAGCCCATCATCATGAGCACAGGCATGCAGACCATTGAGAGCATGAGGCCCTCGGTGCAAATTCTTGAAGATGCCGGCATTGAATACGCCTTGCTTGAATGCACCAACCTTTACCCTTCGCCCCCTGAAATCGTCAGCTTGCAAGGCATCACTGATTTGCGCCAGGCATTTCCGAACGCGGTAGTTGGCTTTTCTGACCACAGCATTGGCCCCGAGATGGCCTTGTCTGCGGTGGCTCTGGGGGCCAGCATTTTGGAGCGCCACTTTACTGACACCCGTTACCGCAAAGGGCCCGATATTTCGTGTTCCATGGATCCGGCAGAGCTGCGTTTCTTGATTGATCGCTCCAAAGAAATCCACACCGCGCTTAATAACCCCAAGGTACGCACCGCACCCGAGGAAGACGTCTATCGCTTTGCGCGCGGCTCTGTGGTGGCCGACCAGGACTTGCCTGCAGGCCACGTGGTGACAGAGGCCGATATCTGGGCGCGCCGCCCTGGCTCTGGTGAGATTTCGGTACAGCACTTTGACCGCTTGATCGGCGCGCGGTTAACCCAAGCTGTCAAACGCAATCAGCAATTGCGCTGGTCTGATTTGGCTGGTGTGGAGAATGCCTAATGACATTGGAGCAGGTGCCGGTCACGGGCAAGAAACTTCTGTTTGTTACCGGTACCAGGGCAGACTTTGGCAAACTTGAGCCACTGGCACAGGCTGCGCTTCAGGCAGGTTTTGAGATCAGCTTCTTCATCACCGGCATGCACATGATGAGTCGATACGGCGAAACCCGGCTTGAAGTCAAACGCTTTGTCGGTGCCGAATTTTTTGAATTCGTCAACCAGCGTGAAGGTGATGCGCTCGACTTTATTTTGTCTAAAACTATTCTGGGTTTTTCAGATTTTGTGCACGAACACCGTCCTGACCTGGTCATCATTCATGGCGATCGCGTCGAGGCCCTGGCTGCATCAATTGTTTGTGCCATGCGTTACATCCCGTCGGCGCACATCGAAGGGGGCGAGGTCTCGGGCACCATTGACGAAAGCATTCGCCACTGCAACACCAAGCTCTGCGCCACGCATTTTGTGAGTTCTGAGGCAGCACGCCAGCGCGTGCTGGCTCTAGGTGAAGCGCCTGAACGCGTTTTCAACATTGGCTCGCCGGAACTCGACACGCATGCCCGGCCATCGGGTGTGTCGTTGGGTGAAGTCAAAGTCCGCTACGCCATTCCATTCGATGACTTTGGCATCGCTGTGTTCCACCCTGTGACTTCCGAACAAGACAACATGGGTGCTCAAGCGCAGTCCTTGTTTGGTGCCCTGCAGGCCAGTGGCAAGTGCTTTGTTGTGATTGCCCCTAACAACGACCCCGGCACTGAAGACATCTTTGCCGTGTTGGACGCTCTTCCCCGGGAGCGCTTTCGAATCATCCCTTCCATGCGCTTTAACTACTTCAGTGAACTGATGAAAAATGCAGCTGTGATGGTGGGAAATAGCAGCGCAGGCGTGCGTGAAGCGCCATTTTTGGGTTTGCCCAGCTTGGATGTCGGAACTCGCCAAACAGACCGATCGCAAGCCCCTTCGATCACCGCCTGCTCGGCCTTTCAAACTGAGGTCATTACCAGCTTTCTAGAGCACCATTGGGCCCGGCGCCAGCCCATGGACCGAGCGTTTGGATCGGGTCAAGCAGCTGCGGGTTTTGTAGCGCATTTGCAAAATCCACATTTCTGGAACATCTCCGCACAAAAGGTGTTTGTTTCATGAGCGCGTCATTGCAGTTCCCGGGCCTGATGGTCTTGTTGATTAACTTGGACAGGTCAACTCACCGACGGGCACACATGGCGCAGCGTCTGAAAGAAGTAGGCTTGGACTACCAAGTGCTTTCAGCAGTTGACGGTTTAGCGCAATGTGAGCAGTTAATGCCGACTGTGGACGCTGCCGCTTTTCGCTTTCACGCCGGCCGAGACATATTGCCCGGGGAAATCGGCTGTTACCACTCACACCTCCAAGCATGGCAAAAGTTTTTAGACTCGTCCGAGCAAGTTGTGCTCGTGCTAGAAGACGACATGGTTTTCAACGCCGGCTTTGCACAAGCCTTAGCCATCGCGCTGCGCGGGGGTGAGCATTGGGACATGCTCAAACTGGCAAAAATCAGAGCCAAACAGCCCGTTCGCCAAGGTTTTTTAGGCAACTATCAACTCAACGCCTACATTGGTCCTGCAACGGGGGCAGGTGCGTACTTGATCCATCGCGCCACTGCGCAGCACTTGCTCAAACGGATGTTACCTATCCGAGCGCCTATTGACCGCGAGTTGGAACTGGTTCACCGTCATGACTATCGGTACTTCGGTCTGGAGCCCTTCCCGTGTCAACCACGCGATGAAGGTGTCAGTACCATCACTGGCGAGAATTTCAACCAAATCACCCGACCCCCTTTGTCTAAGCGCTGGACCAAGTACGCTGAGCAAACACGCAACCTTTTTGCCAGGATTTTTTATCTCGCCAAGCACGGGCGTTTGTTCGCTTCAAGAACTCAATTGCAATTGAAAGAAAATTTATGAATGCAACTCGATCAGTCCTTTGCATGAAGTGGGGTACGCTGTATTCCGCTGAATATGTCAATGTGCTTTTCAGGGCATGTCAGGCCCATATCACGGGTGAGTTTCGGTTTGTTTGCTTAACCGATGAGGCTGCCGATCTGCTGCCCGGCATTGAGGTCTTTCCCATCCCCGATATCGGGCTGGACACATGGCATTACTTCAACGGTGCATGGCCCAAGGTCGGGGTGTTTGACCATCATTTGTACGACTTACAGGGCCGTGTGCTGTTCATTGATTTGGACTCTGTGGTGTGCGGCAGTCTTGACGAGATGTTTGACAGGCCTGGGGCATTGGTCGCGATCAATTCACAACCCTGGTCCCAAAAACCCGGTGGCCCGCGCACAATGTCAAGCGTGTTCGCGTTCGACGTCGGTACTTTGGGCTTCGTGGTTGATCGCTTAAAGGCGAGCAGGGATAGCTTGGTTAAGCAATATCACATTGAGCAGGATTACCTTCATGGTGTGGTTGACACCATTGCCTATTGGCCAGATGAGTGGATCATCAGTTTCAAATACCACTTGCGCCGCCCACTCATCATTGACCGTTTTTTGGAACCCAAAGTACCGCCCCCCGGTACCAAGATCCTGGCATTTCATGGCCGCCCCAGACCCATTGAACTCATTCACCCGCCTGAGGGCAATTGGGATAGATTTCCACACTATGGCTCTGGCGCGGTGTCATGGATGCAGCGCTACTGGCAACAACACGGCGGTCAAATCTGAACATCATCATGAGCCGACTCATCATTTCTCTGACAGCCATTCCACCCCGGTTCCCTTACCTTCACGAAACCCTGAACTCACTGGTCAAGCAA
Organism: Polaromonas sp. YR568; assembly: GCA_945871335.1. Next base: position 7,661 of record CAMBWM010000019.1, read on the forward strand.
AATGCTGAGGTTGATGCGATTTATCTTTACTTGCCTAGGCAGTACAGGCGCTTTCAGTGGGATCCATCCGTTTTACCGAAGGTGCCTGGCGGCGTTCAGATTCGGCTGATTGATGGCGATTTGGGGCCCGCTACCAAGGTGCTACCTGCTGTTCGGGATTTCCAAGGTCAAGATGTCAACATATTGTTTTGCGATGATGACAAAGTTTACGACCCCGATTGGGCGCAGCGATTTATAGACGCCAGTTTGCAGCATCCCCAGCACTGCATCGTGGAAGAGGGCGGTGACGTGTGTCACTACGCCAACCACAGCTATCGTGGTGCACGCCAACCAAGGTCGGATCGCCGGGCCAAAGACATGATCTATCGGCTCAAGCGCTTGCTGTCATTGGGTCAATGGAAGCCACGCAAGAGCGTGGGCAGTGGCTATGTGGATATTCTCGAAGGTTGGGGTGGTGTACTCGTTCGACCATCGTTCTTCACAGAGGCCGCCTTTGACATACCGGATATTCTCTGGACGGTTGACGACATATGGCTTTCGGGGCAACTCGCCCTTAACAACATCCCTGTGTGGCTAAACGGTGAAGACAATCGTCGAACCCAGGGAAGTTCCAACGAAGTCAAATCGGCGTCCTTGCGTAAGCTTGTTCATGAAGGCCATGGTCGCACACAGGCCAATCAAGCCTGCGTGGATTTTTTTCGCAACCAACACCACATTTGGCGCTAAGCCTCAAATGGGCAGATCAAACTTTTTATGATGCGGAGTTGTCGAGGTAAGCGTTTCAAACCGCAGCAGGTAACGTTTGTAGTGATGGAAGTACCACCAGTTTTTGGTCAATTTGATAGCCCACTTTTGAAGAGATGCATTATTTACCACGGGGTAATTCAGGTCGCTTTCTATCCCCTTTGAATGTAGATAATGCTGATACGCTTGCCAGTAGTGTTGCGGAATGTCGCCATCTGGGGCATGCCACAACTTGACGGCCCCCGCAAAATGGATAATGCAGGGCGACACCATTTCGGTGAGTAGACAATTCTTTCGGCTGTATTGCCAGTTCCAAACCGGCGCCAGTTCAAGCCATCGGCCTTCGCTGGATAAATTCAATAAACTTTGATCGTGGCAAAACAATTTGTTTTTATGCGTTTTGGCGATACGACTCATTTTTTCAAAAAAGTGCTGTGCTTGCCACTGTGAAGACTGAACCAGCAGCACCCCTGAATTGAAATACGGTGTGGTTGGTAAACCCAGAGCCTGGTGTTCTTGAGCTATCCGCGCAGGTCGCGTCAGTTGATGAACATCGCGAACAGCAGCGATGGCTTGGTCACCCATGTCAATGTTCAGCAAGCGATCGATTTGGTCCGGATCGTTGACAAAGACGTCTGCATCCAAATACAAAATACGCTCGTAGTGTGGAGACAAGGCTTCAATCGCTGGTATGCGCCAATAAGCGAAATTTCGAAGCCGAATAGACTGAGGCAGCTGGTCAGTGAACGAATCCATTTCGACATGAAGAAACTTGACATTTTCTGGGATCAAGTACTTCAGATCCTCACCAGAAACGATCACGGCATCGAATCGACAACCGTTGGCTGATGCCAATTGTTGGCAAACAAACAGCGCTGGCTTCAAGAAGCCTTCGTTGCATACCAGCACAACACAATGTTTATGAATCGGGGTCATGTTTGTGAGGATATTCTGAATCACCTTGGGTTGGACTGAGCATGGAAAGCCCGAGAAGTGGAACAAACAGGTAAATCCAACCGCGGTACCAAAGTGTGCTTTCCACCAAACCACTGAGTGCCATCACCAGCAAAACAACCAGCGGCATGGTGCTGTCTTGGTTCAAAGACCGGTGCACGTTCAGGGTACGGTAGAGCATCCACAAAAATAGACCAAGACCTACGAGACCAAACTCAACCCCATAAAACAGGTATTGGTTGTGTGGATGTTTGCATCCAACATCGCACATAGCCGCATCTTTGAAGAAGGCTTCTGCCACCATGGGGTATGAGCCTAAACCATGGCCTAGTACTGGGGCTGTGCTGATGGCGCGGATGCTGCCGAACCACATGTGAAGCCTTGAGCCTATCGACGTGTAATTGTTTTCAAAATTGTAAGCCTGCGCCTCTTTAATTCCCAAGCCAAAGCGCTCCTGGATCTTGGCGGAACTCATGAAGACGACAAGGCATAAACTCAGGGCTATCGCAACCCCCAGCTTTCTGTGTACTGGCTTGAGCTTGAGCATCAGTACTAACAAACATGCTGTTGCCCACATTAAGTAGCCCAACCGTTGTTGGCTGATACTCAACACGGCGTAACTGGCCGAAATGAATAAAATTGCTAGCCACAATTGGCGTAAGCGATTGGAGTTTCCTACGATTTGAGAAATGCACAAAGCACTAAAAATAGCGAGGCCTACTGATTGCGACAGTGGATTAAAAAAAACACTGCTTGGCGAACCACTTCGAATCCAAGGTATGGACGTGAAACCCAATGCATAGATATGCGCTAGCAGCAGCACCATACCAGCGCCAAAACCTTGCCAGCACCTTTTTTTCCAACGTTGGTCATCGATGAGTAAAGTAATTGCAGGCACCAGCAATAGTATCCAGTGAGTGTTGGCTGCGTACACAAGCTGGGTCTTGCTGGCTTCGGTCCAAATGGTAGAAAGATAGAACCAAGCAACCATTACGGTGAGGGCCAATGCAGGCATATTTTGTTTGAGAGATGCCCATTTTTGCTGCCAGTGCCCCTCCAAAATCAAGCAAAGCAGAACCATTGCCCCAGCAACGGCAAAAAGGCTTCGCGAAGTGGCCAGCGAAAAACACAGTGCGACCACTGACCACCTTGCTAAAAAACCGGCTTTTACTTGAAGGTTATTCAAAATCTACTTAATTTGTGTCTTTGATAATTGAAAATTAGTATTTCTATTGTCGTAGCTGACCAAAGAAAATAAATTTTGGCGAATTCAAGCATGAAGTGCAACACGGGATAACGATTGATGAAACACCTCTGCAGGCGTTTTAAATCTCAATCTTTGCGGGCGTAGTTTTTTGACTATTTCTAGATCGCCCGCCGGAGGAGTCCGAAAGAAGTCAAGGTGCAGTTAAGCATGGCTAAAGTTATTCGCGAATTCAGCATGGACGCGGCGGGCTTTTATTTGATCAACAAATTGTTGATGGTTTGCAGATCGTCGGCGCGCAACGATCCGTTGGCCAGGCGAAGACGCAAGCCGCCGATCAGCACCTCATAACGCGCTTTGGCCAGGTCGCGTTTGGTCTGGAACAACTGGCTTTGGGAGTTCAGCACGTCAATGTTGATGCGCACGCCAACCTGGTAACCCAGGCGGTTGGCTTCCAGCGCGCTCTGGCTGGAAAGTTCTGCGGCTTCGAGTGCCTTGACTTGACCTTGGCCGGAGACCACGCCAAAAAACGCCGTACGCGTAGCTTGCGCGACGTTGCGGCGCGCGCCTTCTAAGTCACTGCTGGCTTTGTCGCTCAAGGACAGGGTTTCGCGTATGCGGTTTTGCGTCGAAAAGCCTGCAAACAGCGGCACATTCAGGCTCAGGCCGATGGTGGCGGTGTTGGTGTTGAAAGTGAGCAATGAGGATGCCGTGCCACTGGGGTTGCGCGTCATGTTGTAGCTGCCGGTCAGGTCCAGCGTGGGTTTGTGGCCGGCTTCGGCCTTGGTCACTTCAAGCCGGGCTATTTCAAGGTTACTCTGCGCTAAACGGATGCTCGGGTGGGCAAGCTCGGACTGCTGCACCCAGGCGTTGACATCGGCCGGTTCTATGGGTTGAAGCACCGGTGGCGCCACCAGGCTGCGCGGCTGTGTGCCTTGCTTGCCAACCAGTTGATCAAGCGCGATTTTTTTCACGCGCAAGTCGTTCTCGGCGGCAATTTCCTGCGCCAACACCAGGTCAAAGCGGGCTTGTGCTTCACGGGTGTCGGTGATGGTGGCGGTGCCCACTTCAAAGTTGCGCTTGGCCGAGGCCAGTTGCTCGGCCACAGCCGCTTTTTGTGCCTTGACAAAGTTCAGGCTGTCTTGCGAGGCCAGCGCGTCAAAGTAAGTCTGGCTGGTGCGCACGATCAGCTCTTGCTCTGCGGCGTCTAGCTGCGCGCGCGCCAGTGCCAGCTGCTTTTGGCCCTGCTCGAAGGTCGCCCGGTTAATGGGCCGGTACAGCGGGTGCGAGGCACTGAGGGTGGCGCCTTGGGTATTGTAGGAACGGTTGAAGGTGTTTGAGGCCGAGTTGTCAAAATCCGTCAGGGTCGCCGAGCCGATCAAGGTGGCTGTGGGCAGGATGCCGGCGCGAGACTGCTCAGCGCGAGCCAGATTGGCGTCGTATTGCAACTTGGCTGACCGGTAACTGGCATCAAAGGCACGGGCTGAGTCGTAGAGCTCCACCAGACTTTGCGCCTGCGCCGAAGGTGCAAAGGCCAAGATGCCCGTTATGGCCAAAGATAAAACGGTGAGGGGACGTTTGGGATGAGTCATGAGCTTGGGTGGTGTGAGAAAAATAATTTAAAAAATCAGTAGCGTGGCACCGACGGGTCGACTTCGTTGGACCATGCATCAATGCCGCCTTGCAGGTTGACAACGTGCGTAAAGCCATTTTGAGTCAGGTAATTGGCTACCTGCAGGCTGCGCATGCCGTGATGGCACAGGCAGACCATGGGCTGGCTGGGGTCGAGTTCGGCCAGGCGTTGCGGCACTTCGCGCATCGGAATGCGCAGCAAGTCAAAGCCGTCTTCTTGCACGCAGGCGGTTTGCAGTTCCCAGGGCTCGCGCACATCCAGCATGACCGGCCTTGCAGCATTTTCCCCGGCCGTGCTCAGCGTATCCCGCCATTGGGCGAATTCAGAAGGAGCTACTTGCAAGACCATAACAACTTTAAAAGCGAAATGCGGAGGGTGTCGGGAAGTTCAGCAGGCGGGGTGCCAGCGTGTCCCATGCCGCGGTGTGGCTCATGGCGTGCGCGTCCACGCGTGTGCTCAGACTGGCCCGCATGACGGGCTCGTCCCCCACGATAGCGATCAGACGGCCGCCGGTTTTGAGCAGCGCCAGCAACTCGGTCGGCACCTGGGCCACGGAGCCGCTGAGCACAATCACGTCAAAAGGCCCGGACAGTCCGGCCTGGTCGGCCGCGCCGGGGATCAGCAGGCTGGCGCCATCGAGTTGCAGCACTTCGGCGTTGTGAATACCGGCTTTTTGCAGGTTCTGAAGGGCCGCGCGTGCCAGCGCCGGATCGATTTCTAGCGTGACAACATGCTGGGCACGGTGCGCCAGCAGCGCCGCCATGTAGCCCGAGCCGGTGCCGATTTCCAGCACGTTTTCGTGCTTTTGCACATTCAGGTCTTGCAGCAAGCGCGCTTCAACCCGGGGCGCCAGCATGCATTGCCCGGGTTCGGCATGCGCGGCCAGCGGAATTTCCATGTCGACAAAGGCCAGGGCCTTGTGGGCCACAGGCACAAAATCTTCGCGTTTGACTACGGCCAGCAAGCTCAGGATCTGGCCGTCGAGCACTTCCCAGGGTCGGATTTGCTGCTCAATCATGTTGAATCGGGCTTGTTCTAGGTTCATGGTGCAGGGCCGTGGTGGGGAAATACTCAAAAAACTAGTTTACCAACTGAAATCAGGCGGTGTTCAGGTGCGCGGGTGGGCCTGCGCAGGGCCGCCCCACAGGGACTTGAGCCATTCGGCAAAGTCATCGAGGTAAGAGTAGGCCACAGGCACCACCACAAGGGTCAGCAGCGACGAGGTGATGACGCCGCCAATCACCGCCTGACCCATCGGGGCGCGCTGCTCAGAGCCCTCGGTCAGCGCGAAGGCCAGTGGCAACATGCCGAAAATCATGGCCAGTGTGGTCATCAGGATGGGGCGAAGGCGAACCCGGGCGGCCATCAAGAGAGCTTCGTTGCGTGGCAAACCCGGCTGCAGCACGCCGGCTTCGTCGGTGTGTTCCCGGCGCACGCGGATGGCGAAGTCCACCAGCAAGATGGCATTTTTGGTGACCAGGCCCATCAGCATGACCACGCCAATGATCGAAAACATGGACAGCGTCGAGCCAAATAGCAACAGCGCCAGTACCACGCCGATCAGCGTCAGCGGCAGCGCGGTCATGAGCGCCAGCGGCTGCAAAAAGCTTTTGAACTGGCTGGCCAGAATCATGTAGATGAAGAGCACGGCCAGCACCAGGGCGCTGAAGGCGTAGTCAAAAGATTCGGCCATGCTCTTGGTGGAGCCACCAAACTGGTAGCGGTAGCCCGGCGGGAAGTTGATACCGTCCAGTGCGGCGCGAATATCTTTGGAAACCTCACCGCTGGCGCGCTGGTAAACGTTGGCATTGATCGCCACTTCACGGCTGAGGTCGCGCCGGTTGATCTGGTTGGGGCCCACCCCGGCCTTGATGCTGGCAAGCTGGTTAAGCCGCGCATAGCGAACAGTGCCATCGCTGGCCGATGTGATAGCCAGCGGAAGGCGCTCCAGGTCTGCGGGTGCATTGCGTGCATCCGGGGCCAGCCGCACATTCACGTCATAGGTTTGGTCGTTGGGCGCGCGCCAGTTGCCTACGGTTTGCCCGGCCACCAGCGTGCGCAGGGTGCTGGCAAGTTGCGCCACGGAAAAGCCCAGATCGGAGGCGGCCTGCGGGCGCACTTCGATTTCGAAAGTGGGTTTGTCCGGTTTGATGCTGGAGTCCAGGTCCACCAGCCCAGGGATCGTGGCGATTTTGGCCGTCACCAATTTGGACAGCCGTTCGAGTTCTTTGAAATCCGGGCCCTGCAAGGAAAACTCGATTTGTTTGTTGCCGCCCACACTGTCAAGCAAGCCCGCATGCGTGACGGTGATGCCCGGTACCTGCTGGAGCCGCTGGCGCAAAGCGGCAGCTATGTCGTCGGCGCTGCGCTGGCGTGACTTGCGATCGACCAGCCGGATGTAAAGGCTGGCGTACATCTTTCCTTGAGCGTTGCCGGTATTGATGGTGGCCAGTGTGTAGCTCACTTCCGGAAAGCTGCGCACGATGGTATCGACCTGCTTGGCCTTGGCCTCGGTGGCTTCGAGCGAAGAGCCCACCGGCGTGTAAAAAGTCAGTGAAGTTTCGGAAAAATCCGCCTTGGGCACAAACTCAGTGCCGAGCAGCGGCACCATGAAAATACTGCTGACAAAAATAAACAGCGCCAGCGCCAGCGTACTCAGCTTGTGAAACAACGCCCAGCGCAAGATGCGCTGGTAAATGCCGGCCAAAGACTCGGTGGCGCGATCAAACCAGCCTGTCACGCGGCCAATGCTGCGGTCATACAGGTTGGGGGGGCTGGGGCTGGCGCCCTTGGGCTTGATGCTGGGGTCGTGCCATATCGAGGATAGCATCGGGTCCAGCGTGAAGCTCACAAACATCGATATCAGCACGGCCGCCACAATGGTGATGCCGAACTCATGGAAAAACTTGCCGATGATGCCGCCCATAAAACCTATCGGCAAAAACACCGCCACGATGGAAAAGGTGGTGGCCAGCACGGCCAGGCCGATTTCGGAGGTGCCGTCCATCGAGGCACGATAAGCGCTTTTACCCATTTGGACATGGCGCACGATGTTCTCGCGCACCACGATCGCATCGTCAATCAGCAGGCCCACGCACAGGCTCAGGGCCATCAGCGTGATCATGTTGATGGTGAAGCCGAACAGGTTCATGAATAAAAAAGTGCCGATGATCGAGATCGGCAGCGTCAGCCCGGTGATCACGGTCGAGCGCCAGGAATTGAGAAACAAAAAGACGATGAGCACCGTCAGCAAAGCACCTTCTATCAAGGTGCGGCGCACGTTGTCCACGCCGACGCGGATGGGCCTTGAGTTGTCAGTCACCGGCTCCAGTCGCACGCCAGGCGGCAACTGTGTGCGGATTTCAGCCAGGGCTTTATTGAGGCCGTCGACGACCGTGATGGTGTTTTCGTCTTGGGCTTTTTGCACGTTCAGCAGCAATGTGCGCTGGCCGTTGCGCAGCGCCAGTGAATCGACTTCTTGGGCGCCGTCGCGCACGTTGGCTATCCGGTCCAGGGTGATGGCATCGCCGTTGCGACGCGAGACGATGATTTTTCCGAAATCTTCAGGCCGCTTGATGCGGGCATCTATCTTGAGCACGCGCTCTTGCGTGAGCGAACGGATAGCGCCCAAGGGCAAGTCCTGGTTTTCAGTGCGTACCGCGTTGACGACCTGCTCAACGCTGACGCCCATGCTGGCCATGGCCTGCGTGTCCAGATAGATGTTGATTTCTCGCTTAGTGCCGCCCACCAGTGTGATGGAGCCCACGCCCCGAACATTTTCAAGCCGCTTCTTGAGCACCTGATCTGCCCAGTTGGTCATCTGCACAGATTGAGGGCCCGCCGGGTCTGCCGCAGCGTCGGGCAGCACAGCCACGGACCAGACAGCTCGGCTGGCAGGGTCAAAGCGCAGCACCCGCGGTTCTTTGACTTCTGCACGCAGGCTCGGACGCAATGCAGCGACTTTTTCACGTACGTCTTCTGCCGCCTTGCGGCCGTCCACATAGAGCTGAAACTCGATGACAACAACCGATTGGCCTTCGTAGCTGCGCGAGATCAAGCTGCTGATGCCGGCGATGGCATTGACGCCTTCTTCAATTTTCTGGCTGATTTCACTTTCAATAATTTCCGGCGACGCACCCGGGTACTCGGTGGTCACCACAACCACCGGGAAATCGATGTTTGGAAACTGGTCAACTTTCAGGCGTTGGTACGAAAACAGGCCCAGCACCACAATGGCCAGCATGGCCATGGTGGCAAAAACAGGGTTTTGCAGGCTGACGCGGGTGAACCACATGGCGTGCGGTTCAGCGTGCGGCGCCGGCAGCAGCCGGCGGACTCGCTGCTGCTGGCGCTGGCGAGTTGGGTGTGAACAGCACCGTGCTGCCTTGGCGCAGCAGGCCGGTAGCTCCTTTGATCAGCAGCTCGCCTTCACGCAGGCCTTCTACGGCCACCATTTCCTCAGAGTCCGCCATGCCCCGCAGGCCCAGCGTCACGGTTTGGTGATGCACCTTGCCCTCACGAACCAGTTGTACAAAAGGCAGGACCTGGTCTGTCCGCACGCTCTTGAGTGGCAC
>CAMBWM010000020.1 GCA_945871335.1 Polaromonas sp. YR568
ATGGCCACCAGGCCGCCTTCGCCGTTGTTGTCTGCGCGCAGCACCAGCAGCACGTACTTGATCGAGACGATCAGCGTCAGCGTCCAGAAAAAGATGGACAAGATGCCGTAGACATTGGCTGGAATAAATTCGACATGCCCGGAGCCGAAGACCTCCTTGATGGCATACAGAACACTGGTGCCGATGTCGCCGTAGACGACACCGATAGCGCCCAGGGTGAGCGCTGTGAGGGATGTTTTTGAGCTGGTCACAAAAAATTCCCCCTGTTGGCGCTTTCAGCGTCTGGGGGAATGGTTGTATTGGGGTTGCCATTTTGCGCCTGAGCCGCAGCTGCGCAAGCCGGTCTGGCCGCCGCGTGCACAAAAAATAGGGTTTTGTTGCAATGCAGCAACTGAAGACGCCGCCACGGGCTTTTTAGCCCCCCCGGGGGGGACCCTTGCCAAAAAGGCCTCAGTCGTAGACCTCGGCCAGCGGATCAGTGCCTTCCAGCTCGTAACTGGCGGCCAGCATGGCCAGGCGGGCGATCACGCCGTACATGTAAAAGCGGTTCGGGCTGCTGGAGCCGGGCTTGCGGCCGGGCTGGGGCAGGCGGCTGCTGTCGGCAAAGGCCAGCGGTACAAAGCTGGCGCCGGGGGCGTTCAGGCTTTCGTCGACTGCACGCTCTGCATGCACCCGGTAAAAACCGCCCACCACAAAGCGGTCCATCATGTAGACAACCGGCTCAGCCACCGCATCATTGACGCGCTCATTGGTGAGCACGCCTTCCTGGATGATCACCTCGGTGAGTGTCAGCCCCTCTTGGGCCTTGATGTTTTGCAGGTCCAGGTCCTTGACGTCGCGCACCGTCATGATGCCCATGCCGCAATTGCCGTTGTCGGCCTTGACAATGACAAATGGCTTTTCGTTAATGCCGTACTCTTTGTACTTGCGCCGGATCTTGGTCAATAGTGCATCTACGTTGCTGCTCAGGCTGTCCATGCCCACGCCTGCCTTAAAGTCCACTTCACCACACTTGGCGTAGAGCGGGTTGATCAGCCACGGGTCCATGCCCAGCAGCTTGCCAAAGCGCTTGGCCACCTCTTCATAAGCTTGAAAGTGCCGCGACTTGCGGCGCACCGACCAGCCTGCGTGCAGCGGCGGTAGCAAAAACTGCTCGTGCAGGTCTTCGAGCATGCCGGGAATACCGGCCGACAAGTCGTTGTTCAGCAAAATCGTGCAGGGGTCAAAATCTTTGAGCCCCAGGCGTTTGTCGCTGCGGATCAGTGGCTCGATGGTGATGGCTTCACCGTTGGGCACGTCAAAGCTGGTCGGCTCTTTGATCTCTGAGTTGAGTGAGCCAAAGCGCACGTTCAGCCCGGCCTGGTGAAAGATGCGCTTGAGCTGCAGCAGGTTCGACAGGTAAAAAGTATTGTGCGTGTGGTTCTCTGGCACCACCAGCAAGTTGCGCGCCTCGGGGCAAATTTTTTCGATTGCCGCCATCGCCGCCTGCACCGCCAGTGGCAGCATCTCGGGGGTCAGGTTGTTCCAGCCGCTGGGAAACAGGTTAGTGTCCACCGGCGCTAGTTTGAAGCCCGAATTGCGCACATCCACCGAGGTGTAAAACGGCGGCGTGTGCTCCATCCACTCCAGGCGAAACCAGCGCTCGATGGCCGGCATAGAGTCCAGGACGCGCTGCTCCAACTCGTTGATCGGGCCGTTCAGAGCGGTGATGAGATGGGGAACCATGCGGCCACTTTCAGGTCAAATATTGTTCTCAGTGCGAAACCGCTTACCGATACTACCCACAGATGGTGACATTTCTACGGCTTGCAATACCAGCCGACTGTTCATCCCCGAACTTCACCTTCGCCCAGCACCACGTACTTGAGCGATGTCAGCCCTTCAATGCCGACCGGCCCGCGGGCGTGGAACTTGTCGGTGCTGATGCCGATCTCGGCGCCTAGGCCGAACTCGAAGCCGTCGGCAAAGCGCGTGCTGGTGTTGACCATGACGCTGGCCGAATCAACTTCACGCAAAAAACGTTGGGCGCGATCGCGGTCACGCGTGATGATGGCGTCGGTGTGGTGGCTGGAGTAACGGTTGATGTGGTCAATGGCCTCATCGACGCCGGCCACCACCTTGATGCTGATGATGGGCGCCAGGTATTCCTCGTACCAGTCCTGCTCGGTGGCTGCCTTGAGCGTGGCGCCGGGGTGGGACGCTTGCAGCAAGGCCAGAGATTCGACGTCGCAGCGCATCTCGACACCCTTGGCCGCGTAGATGGCACCGATGGCAGGCAGAAATTCGGCAGCAGCAGCTCGCGCCACCAGCAGACCTTCGGCAGCGTTGCAGGGGCTGTACTTTTGGGTCTTGGCGTTGTCGGCCACGTTCACGGCCATGGCCATGTCGCACAAGTCATCGACATAGACATGGCAGTTGCCGTCCAGGTGTTTGATGACCGGTACTTTGGCGTCGCGGCTGATGCGCTCAATCAAACCCTTGCCGCCGCGCGGAATGATGACGTCCACAAACTGCGGCATAGTGATCAGCATGCCGACGGCTTCGCGGTCGGTGCTGGGTACCAATTGCACCGCGTCGGCCGGCAGACCGGCCGCCACCAGCGCCTGTTGCACCAGCGCGGCCAGCGCCTTGTTCGATTCAATGGCTTCAGAGCCGCCGCGCAAGATGCAGGCGTTGCCGCTCTTGATGGCCAGCGAGGCTGCCTCAATGGTGACATTGGGCCGACTCTCGTAAATCATGCCGAACACGCCGATGGGCACGCGCATCTGACCGACGCGGATGCCGCTAGGTTGCTGTTTCATGCCGATGATCTCGCCGATCACGTCGGGCATGACAGCCAACTGCTCGCAGCCCACGGCCACAGTTTCCAGCGCGTCGGCGCTGAGTTTCAGGCGGTCCAGCATGGGGCCGGACAAACCGGCAGCGGCGGCGCGGCTCAGGTCGCGTTGGTTGGCCGTTTGCAGTGCGCCGAAGTGCTCGCGCAGCAGGACGGCCAGCTGGACCAGCGCCTGGTTCTTGAGCGCAGCCGGCGCTTTGGCCATCAGAGCCGAGGCGGCTTTGGCCTGGCTGCCCAGCTTTTGCATCAGGCGCGCAAGATCACCGTCTGTGACGGGGGCTGTGGAGAGGTCGTGCGCGTTCATACCCCCATTTTGCCGCAAGCGTCCATGAGACCGGTGCTTAGCGAAAAGGGCGTACGCCGCGGCGCTGCATCATGTCGCAAGTCAAGGCTTTGCAGTAACTCAGGTTGTAGTCCGGGTTGATCGGGTCTAAAAACAAGATTTCCGGCTCGTTGATGTCATAGAACGACTGCGTGTCCTACAGTTTGCATACGGCCGGTCATCAGGTGCTGCATTAGCTGTTCGACAGACCGGATCTCCCGACCGAAGGGGAGCGTGCCGGCGCCGCGAAAGAACAGACCTTTGTCGATTTCACCAGCCATCGCATGACCGAGTTGCTGGTCAATGCAGAACTGGCCCATGGCAGGGTTCCCATCGCGCAGTCCGCAGTGGCTTAGGCAGTCAAAAGACATGTTGCATTTTTTCTTTTCGTGGGCATGCGCCTGCAGCTTGTGCTCGATACGCAGGTATTTGTTGAGCCAGGGGGTGCGCACGGCGCGTGCAGGCAGGCCGGCCACACTGATGAACTCCACCATGTCTTCATGCCCGGCCTCGGCCAGCACCCGTTTGAAGGCCGGGTCTGCATCGCATTCCAGGGTGACGGCAAAGGCCGTGCCCAGCTGCACCGCCGCCGCTCCCAGGGCCTGAAGGCGCAGGATGTCGGCGTGGCTGCTGATGCCGCCTGCAGCAATCAAGGGAATCTCGCGCTCAATGCCCGCGCTCTTGAAGAAAGCCAGCACCTGCGGAATCACGCTCTCAAAGTCAAAGCGCGGGTCTTGCAGGTCGGCTACTTTGGCAGCCCCCAAGTGACCGCCGGCTAGGCGTGGGTGTTCAATCACGATGGCGTCGGGCAGCCGGCCTTTCTTTTCCCATTTGCGCACCACCAGCTGCACGCCGCGTGCGTCCGACAAAATCGGTACCAGTGCGGTGGCCGGAAAGTCACGCGCGATCTCGGGCAAGTCCAGTGGCAGGCCGGCACCGACGACGATGGCATCGGCGCCGCTGACCAGCGCTTGGCGCACATAAGCCTCATAAGCGCTCAGCGCTTTCATCACGTTGACCGCGATCAGACCCTTGCCGCCTGCAATCTGCCGGGCGCCTTGTATCTCACGGTCCAGTGCCAGCAGGTTGGCCGCGTCAATCAGTTCGCGCGCATCGGCTTCTTTGTCCAGGTGGCCGGTTTGTTTCATCAGGTCGGGGTGGCGCCGGCGCAGGTCTACAGCCGAGACCGTGCCCATTGCGCCTAAGCGGGCCACGGCGCCAGCCAGGCCGCTGGCGGATACGCCCACACCCATGCCGCCTTGCACCACGGGCAGCAATTCCCGACCGGCCAGTTGAAGCGGCCGCAGCCCGCCCGCCAGCGCCAGTTCACTAAGGATTGATTTGTTCATCGTTTTCCACCTCTCGTTGAAATGGGTCTATGCCCATGTTCAAGGCTAACGATGACGGCAGGTCCTGACCTTGTTATGTATCAAGCACCGGCGTTTTTTGTCTGCCGCGCTCAGCTGTTTGCTCGTCAGCGCTGTAGCGGGCGCGGGTTGCGGCCTGCATGCTGCGCAGCGCAACTGCTGCACAGCATGCCAGCCAGTCGGTGCAGTGATTGCCAGCCGTCATTTGGCCAGTCGGGCTGCTTGAGGCCTTTGACGATGCCGTCCACCTTGTGCGCGGCCTGCAGCAGATTGGCCAAGGTGGGTTCGTCGATTTGGGGCAGGACACGCTCGAACAGCTTTTCTTTGGCGCCCCAAACGCGGTTCTCTCTGAGCGCCATCGGCAAGGGCCGGCCCGCGGCCATGGCGTCTTTGACACGTTTCAAGCTGCGTATGTCTTCGGCCAGTGCCCAGTGCACCAGCACCTCGGACTCACCTTCGGCCTGCAGGCCGTCGAGCATGCGTGCCACGCGCAGGCCCTGGCCGGCAAGCACCGCTTCTGACAATTTAAAGACGTCGTAACGCGCCACGTTGAGCACGGCGTTTTCGACCTGGTCAAAACTCAGCACGGTGGGCTGACGCGGGTTGAGTGTCGGGTAAAGCAGCGCGAGCTTCTGGATTTCTTGGTGCGCTGCCAGCAAATTGCCTTCGACGCGCTCGGCAAAAAAATGCAGGGTGCGCTGGCCTTCTTCGCCGGGCGCGACCTGGAGGCTGTGCTGCTGCAAGCGTTGGGCTATCCAGGCCGGCAGACTGCGGCGATCTACAGGGTCCAGGCGGAGGGTCACGCCAAAGCTTTCGAGCGCGCCAAACCAGGCGCTCTTTGTGCTAAGGCTGTCGAGTTTGGGCAGCAGCACCAGCGTCATCGTCGAGTCGTCACCCTGGGCGCGCTCGGCAATTTGCTGGAGTGCAACCGAGCCGTCTTTGCCCGGTTTACCGTTGGGGATGCGGACCTCAACAATTTGCTTGTCGGCAAACAGGCTCATTGAGCCGCCGCTTGCCAACACCTCGCTCCAGTCGAAATGGGCGCCAGCCACGGTGTGTACCGTGCGTTCGGTGTGGCCGTGCTGACGGGCGTGGGCGCGCAGCGTGTCGGCGCATTCCTGCACCAGCAAGGGCTCGTCGCCATACAGCGTGTAAAGGCTTTTGAGCCCGCGCTGAAGGTGTTCAAAGAGTTGCGCGCTGGCCAGTTGCATGGGGCAATCTTACGCCCGGAGTTTTTTAGAGAGCGCGCACCGAAGAAAGCCGGCGCATGACTTGCTGCACCAGGTCGCTTTGCATATCCCGGTACAGCAAAGCTTCTTCGTTTTCTTTGGCCAGTGCGACGGTTTCGTTGTAGCTGATGTCGCGTTGCAGTTGCAATTCGGCCAGCTCTATCAATTCCTTGTCCTGCGGCGTGCGCAGCCGGAATGAAAAAAGGACGCGCAACTGGAACTCCCGCACCTGGCCGGCACTGCTGGTACCCAGAACGGTTTTTTCGCGCCGGTCAGCCAGGACGTCCAGAATCACGTCGGCCTGCAGCATCTGCTGTGGGTTTGTGAGTACGCGCAGTGCACTGTTGGCCGTCAGGGCGCGCCGTAGTTCGTCACCCAGACCAGAGCCCTCAGGCGCGTTGACGTAGATGGATTCGAAAGCAAAATTAGGCGTGCGGCGCATGCGAAATCCGCACCCGGAAGTCAGCAGCGCGCCCGCACCAGCCAGTGACAACAGAAGGCGACGTTGCATGGTCTTAATTCCTTGTTAGACAACGATGTTGATGAGCCGACCCGGCACAAGAATCACTTTCTTGGGTGCAGCGCCGTTGGCGGCGCGCACAAAGGCTTCGCTGGCCAGTGCGGCGGCCTCAATGTCGGCCTTGTCGGCACCGGCCGGCACTGTCAGGGAACCGCGCAGCTTGCCGTTGACTTGCAGCATGAGTTCGATCTCGTCTTGCTGCAGGGCCGCTTCATCCATGTGGGGCCAGGGCGCGTCCAGCAGTTCGCCAAGTTCTGCGGCATAAGCTAACTCGTTCCATAAGCCACAGGTCAGGTGCGGTGTGGCCGGGTACAGGCAGCGGAGCAAAATTCCAAAGCCTTCGCGCAGTGCGGTGAGCGAAGCGGGATGAACTTCACCTTTGAAATCTTCCAGTGCATTGAGCATCTTCATGCTGCCCGACACCACCGTGTTGTATTGCATGCGCTGGTAGTCGTAATCCACCTGCTTGAGAATAGTGTAGACCTCGCGGCGAAGGTTCTTGCTGTCTTTGTCCGCTGTACCGGAGCTGGTTGCTGTGCCCATGCCAGCGAGTTTGACGCCGAAGTTCCAGACGCGGCGTAAAAATCTATAAGAGCCTTCAACACCGGCGTCGTTCCACTCCAACGTGGCCTCGGGCGGAGCCGTGAACATGGTGTACAGGCGCGCGGTGTCAGCACCGTATTTTTCAATCAGATCTTGCGGGTCGACGCCATTGTTTTTGCTCTTGCTCATGGTGCCTACGCCCTCGTAGGTGATCAGCGTGCCGGCGGGCAAGTTGCCCTTGGCTTGCTTGAGCTTAGCGCCCAGCACCTTGCCGGCCTCGTCATGAAAGTCTTCGACCTCGTGCGGCCAGAAATACTCGATGCCGCCCTTGTCGGTCTTGCCGGTGTAGATGTGGTTGAGCACCATGCCTTGCGTCAGTAGCTTGGTGAAGGGCTCGTCAATCTTGACCAGACCCAGGTCGCGCATGACTTTGGTCCAGAATCGCGCGTAGAGCAAGTGCAGGATCGCGTGCTCGATGCCGCCAATGTATTGGTCCATGCCGCTGCCGCCGGCGGTTTTCGCTTGGTCCCGCATCCAGTAGTCGGTGCCGGCGCCAACCATCTGCGCGCTGTTTTGCGGATCGCAGTAGCGCATGAAGTACCAGGACGAGTCGACAAAGGTGTCCATGGTGTCGGTCTCGCGCCGCGCGGTCTGACCGCAAATGGGACAGACTACGCCGGCGTGAAAGCCTTCGTGCTTGATCAGCGGGTTGCCTGAGCCGTCCGGTACGCAGTCCAGCGGCAAGATCACAGGCAGGTCTTTTTCGGGCACCGGCACCGCGCCGTGTTCAGCGCAATGGATGATCGGGATCGGCGTGCCCCAGTAACGCTGGCGGCTCACACCCCAGTCGCGCAAACGCCAGGTGGTTTTTTTCTCGCCCAGGCCATTGGCGGCCAGGTCTGCAGCCACCGCATCCAGGCAGGCCTTGAACACCAAGCCGTTGTACTTGCCCGATTGGACCGCCACGCCCGTGCCCTTTTCGGCGTACCAGTCTTGCCATTGCTTGTCGTCGAAATGCTTTGCTTCGGGGGTGTCGGCTACGCCGGGGGCCGATGTTGAGCTTGCGTCTGAGGCCCCCGGCGTAGCCGGTACCCCCGAAGCGACTGCCACGACCTGCTTGATCTGCAGCCCATACTTTAGTGCGAAGGCAAAGTCACGTTCATCATGCGCGGGTACGCCCATGACCGCGCCATCGCCATAGGACATCAGCACATAGTTACCCACCCACACCGCCACTTGCTCGCCGGTGAGCGGGTGTGTGACAAACAAGCCCGTGGGCATTCCCACCTTGTCTTTCACCGCCAACTCGGCTTCGGTCGTACCGCCAGCCTTGCACTCTTCCAGAAAGGCCGCCAGCTTGGGATTGCCGGCCGCCGCGTGCAGCGCCAGCGGATGCTCGGGTGCCACAGCGCAAAAGGTCACGCCCATGATGGTGTCAGCGCGCGTGGTGAACACATACATGCGGCCGTCACCGATCAGCGCACCCGACGCGTTTTTGATTTCGTGCGGGAACGCAAAGCGCACGCCTTCGCTCTTGCCAATCCAGTTTTCCTGCATCAGCCGCACACGTTCGGGCCAGCCGTGCAGTGTGGCTTTGTCGTTACCGACCTGCACATGGTCTAGCAACTCTTGGGCGTAATCGGTGATCTTGAGGTAGTAGCCCGGGATCTCGCGCTTTTCAACCACGGCGCCAGTGCGCCAGCCTTTGCCGTCAATCACCTGCTCATTGGCCAGCACGGTTTGGTCCACCGGGTCCCAGTTGACGACCTGGGTCTTGCGGTAGGCGATGCCTTTTTCTAGCATCTTCAAAAACAGCCACTGGTTCCATTTGTAGTACGTCGGGTCGCAGGTGGCGACTTCGCGGCGCCAGTCGATGGCCAGGCCCAGCGCCTGCATCTGCTGCTTCATGTAGGCAATGTTCTCGTAGGTCCACTTGGCCGGCGGCACGCCGTTTTTGAGTGCTGCGTTTTCTGCCGGTAGACCAAAGGCGTCCCAGCCCATGGGCATGAGCACGTTGTAGCCCTGCATGCGCAAGTAACGCGTGAGCATGTCGTTGATGGTGTAGTTGCGCACATGGCCCATGTGCAGCTTGCCGCTGGGGTAGGGCAGCATGGAGCAGGCGTAGTACTTGCCCTTGGGTTTTTGTTTTGTGTTGTCTTCGCTGACGCTGTAAGCGTCAGCAACACGCCATTGAGTTTGCGCGTCGCGCTCGACGTCAAGGTGCTGGTATTTGTCTTGCATGGGGAAATCGGGGAAATCGAAAAGGCAAAAAAATGTAGTGCGGGCTCAGCGGCCGGTCAATGCTTCGGTTGGGCCGCTGGTGACAAAGCCGACGCGTGTCAGGCCGGCCTTTTGTGCCAGTCCCAGCACCTCAATGACTTTGCCGTAAGGCGCGTTCTCGTCGGCGCGCAACTGCACTTCGGCGTCGGGGTAGCGCGCCGCCGTGCTTTGTAGGCTCTGGATGAGCTCTTTCAGAGTCAAGGGGCGGTCGTCCAGAAAGGCTTGTCCGCTGCGGTCCACCACCAGTGAGATGCTGCGAGGCGCGTCGCTGGCCTGGCCGGCTTCGGCCTTGGGCAATGTCAGTTTGATCGCGGTCGTCAGCAAAGGGGCTGTCAGGATGAAAATTACCACCAGCACCAGCATCACATCAACCAGCGGTGTGACGTTGATCTGACTCATGGGCTCGCTGCTGCGGCTGCGCCCTAGGCGGCCAAACCCGGTGTTCATGGACGCTCTTCGGGGGCTGTCAACAGCAGATCACGCAGGTCAAGGGCGAAGCCTTCGAGATCGGCTTCAAGGCGGCCGATGCGGTGACCGAAAACGTTGTAGGCCAGCACGGCCGGAATGGCCACCGCCAGGCCGGCGGCCGTCATCACCAGCGCTTCGCCCACCGGGCCGGCAATGCGTTCAATCGTGATCTGTCCGGCCGAGGCCATGCCAATCAGCGCTTGGTAAATGCCCCAAACCGTGCCCAGCAGACCGACAAAGGGTGCGATGGCACCCACAGTGGCCAGCACGATCTGGCCGTATTGCAACTTGCGCAGCACCTGCTGCAGGGCGTCGCGCAGGACGCGTGTCAGTTGCTGGCTGCGCTCGCCTGCGCCCGCCAGTGTGGCGCTGACTGAGAGCCGTGTGGCATCGATCAGCGGCACCACCAGGGACTCCCTGTCAAAGGCCTGCAGCCGCTGGCTGGCATCAGCCAGGGACGCAGATTGCCAGAAGGCGGCTGTGCTGCGGCTGATGTCGCGGCTGGCGCGCTGCAAGAGCCAGCTTTTCCACAAGATCAGCACCCAGCTGGCAACCGACATGATGAGCAGCAGCACGCCAACCAACCAGATCACGGCGTCACCTTGCATAGAGTTTTCGAGACCGGTCATGTCAAATTTTCCGCAACGTCGTGGGACCGCTGAATCATTTCAGCTGAAGCACATCGAACATGTCAAACAAGCCGTGTCGCTGCTGCGCCAGAAAGCGCGCAGCACGTAAGCTGCCTTGCGCGTAGGTGGCACGGCTGGAAGACTTGTGGGTGATTTCAATGCGTTCACCGGTGCCGGCAAACAGCACGGTGTGGTCGCCCACGATGTCACCGCCGCGTATGGTGGCAAAGCCGATACTCGACGGATCACGCTCGCCTGTGACGCCTTCACGCGCGTAAACCGCACAGTCTTTGAGATCCCTGCCCAGGGCGTCGGCAATCACTTCGCCCA
Organism: Polaromonas sp. YR568; assembly: GCA_945871335.1. Next base: position 10,525 of record CAMBWM010000020.1, read on the forward strand.
TCTTCAATGCGGTGCCGGAGGGAGCGTCGACCTTATGACGGTGGTGCGCCTCGATGATTTCGATGTCGTAGCCTGTGGCCAGTGCCTTCGCGGCCATTTCCAGCAGCTTGAGCGTGACGTTGACACCCACGCTCATGTTGGGAGCCATGACGATAGCGATGTCCTTGGCGATGGCGGTTATCTCGGCTTTTTGGGCGTCGCTGAAGCCGGTGGTGCCGATGACGGCGTGAATGCCGAGTTCGCGGCAAAGCTGCAAATGCGCCAAGGTGCCTTCAGGCCGGGTGAAGTCGATCAGCACCTGGGCGCCAGTCAGACCCTGGCGCAGGTCGGCCGTGACACACACGCCTGCGCTGGGTCCGGGGTAGGCTGCATCTTGGCCCAGTGCCGGGCTGTCAGGGCGCTCAAGTGCGCCCGACAGTCTCAAGTCATCCGATGCGTGCACCGCCTCGATCAGCATTTGCCCCATGCGACCGGTTGCACCTGCAACGGCGATGCAAAGCTGCGCCGGTCCGGTGTGTGGTTTGACCGCGTTCACTGGCGCGGGCTTTCAAGGGGCGGGTAACTGGCCGTAGATGCTGGGGTGGCACTGGGCGGAACGCTTGCACTGGCGTTGCTGGTTGAATTGGCCGCCGCTTTGGCCGCGGCCTCCAGTTGGGCCGGCGTGGCTTGCAGTGGCGGGATTTTGCCTGGGTTGCTGCGCTTGTCGAGCTTGGCTATGAACTCGGCCTCGGAGGGCATGTCATCGCCTTCAAAACGTGCCAGGGCTTCGCCATTGAAATAAACGGCGTAGCGAAAGGACTGGTCAGCTGAGCCTTGGCGTTTGAGGGTGAACACATAGTCCCAGCGGTCGGCGTGGAACAGACTGGTCACCAGCGGCGTGCCCAGCACATTACGCACATCATTGCGGCTCATGCCGGGGCGCAGCAGAGCGACTTGCTCACGGGACAAAAAATTACCCTGAACCACGTCGCTGCGATACGGGGTGATCCAGCCCGTGGGGTTGAGTGGGATCTCGCTGAGCTTGGCACTGATGGCGGCGGTGCGCGCGCAGCCCGACAGCACCGTGCAGGCGGCAAGAATCAAACCGGCCAGAAGTGGGTAGCGAGTGTTTGCAGGCATGGTGGGAGGTGTAGCGATATGATCGGTCATTGTAGCGGTTGGGTGTTGCCCGCCACGAGGCAAGATCGCCCTTTGCCGGTACCTGCCATCCCCCAGAATTCCCGAGAAAATCCATGAGCAACATCGACGAGTTGAAGAGCACGGGCCTGAAGGCCACGCTGCCCCGGCTGAAGATTCTGGAAATCTTTCAGGCTGGCAAACAGCGCCACATGACGGCCGAAGATGTTTTTCGGGTCTTGCTCGAGGACCGCTCAGACATCGGGCTGGCCACCGTCTACCGCGTCTTAACGCAGTTCGAGCAGGCCGGGTTGGTCAACCGCAGCAATTTCGAGTCGGGCAAGGCGGTCTACGAGATCAATGAAGGCCAGCACCACGACCACCTGGTTTGTCTGGACTGCGGCCGGGTCGAGGAGTTTTACGACGCGGAGATCGAAAAGCGTCAAAGCACAGTGGCCAAAACTAAAGGCTTCACCATCGCCGACCATTCGTTGTCGATTTACGCCAATTGCATCAAGACCGATTGCGCTCACCGTCCGGCTCCGCGTCAACAGGGCTGATTCTTCAGGCCCGGGCGCTCAGTCGCCTTTTTCCATGGCCTTGCGGTGGCGCTCCACAAAGTCCTGGTAGGTGTTGATGCCACGCAACTGCAAGATGGCATTGCGCACGGCGGCCTCGACCAGCACCGCAATGTTGCGGCCGGCTTCGACCTGAATAATCACTTTGCGCACCGGTATGCCCAACAAATCCTGGGTCAGGGGCTCGTAAGGGATGCGCTCGTACTCGCGCTCTAGCGTCTCACGGCGAACCAGGTGCACGATCAATTTGAGGCGCATTTTGCGGCGCACGGCGGTCTCGCCAAAGATCGCCTTGATGTCCAACAGGCCGATGCCGCGCACTTCCAGCAGGTTTTGCAGCAGTTCGGGGCAGCGGCCCTCGATGGTGGTCTGGTTGATGCGAAACAGATCTACCGCGTCATCGGCCACCAGTCCGTGGCCACGGGAAATCAGCTCCAGGCCCAGCTCGCTTTTGCCCAGACCGGATTCGCCGGTGATCATCACGCCCAGACCCAGAATGTCCATGAACACGCCGTGCATGGACGTCCGGTCGGCAAAGTGTTTGGACAGGTAGGCCCGGAGCACATCGATCACAAACGCGGCTGATTCTGGTGTGGAGAAAATCGGCAGCTGCGCCCGCTCGCACATAGAGATCAGGGTGTCTGGCGCGGCCTGACCGTCGGCCACCACCAGCACGGGAGGCTCCAGCGTGATGATGCGAGAAATACGGCGAGCGCAGTCTTCCGGACTGCCTTTTGTCAGGTAAGCGACTTCGCGCTCACCAAGAAGCTGCACACGGTAAGGATGAATGTAGTTGAGGTAGCCCACCAGGTCTGCGCCCGAGCGTGCAGCCCGCACGGCGACCTCATCGAAGCGGCGTTCGGAGGCTCCCAAACCCGCGACCCATTGCCATTTCAGGGAGCTGCGGTGGTCCTCAAACAGGACATCAGCGCTGACAACGGTGGGCTTCATGCAGGTCTAGCGCTTGCCCGCATCAGGTGGTCACTTGTGACGAAAGCCAAGTGGCTATCAACTGGTGTAGCGAACCAGCATCCTGGCTGAGTTTGAGGTTTTCGCGCAGGATGCTGTCGCTGAGCATTTCGGCAATTTCCGACAGAATTTCAAGATGCTTTTGGGTTGCCGCTTCGGGCACCAGCAAGAAAATCAGCAAGCCGACCGCCTGCTCGTCAGGCGCATCAAAACCGATGGGATTGGCGAGTTGAAAGACCGCCGCCATCGGCGCCTTCAAACCCTTGATGCGGCCATGCGGAATGGCCACGCCATGACCAAGCCCGGTTGAGCCCAGACGCTCGCGCGCAAACAAGCTGTCAGTGACCAGTGAGCGGTTAAGGCCATGCAGGTTTTCAAACAGCAAGCCGGCGTCTTCGAACGCGCGCTTTTTACTGGCTGCGTCAACGGCAACCAGGACTTGGGCTGAGGGCAATATTTGCGAAAGACGGTTCATAACGATCTTTAAGTCGCCGAATTATGCACTTGCGCTAGCCCGAGCTGGTTTCAGGGCACAAAAAAGCCGCCTGATCAGGCGGCCGGTTGTGTTGGCCAAGCGAAGCTCAGGCTTGGTATTTGGCCGCCAGGTGATGATGATCCTGGGTCTTGCCTTTGTAGCGGCCGACCTGGCGGTCCAGCTTGTCAGCCAGCTCATCAACGGCGGCATAGAGATCGGCGTGAGAGCTTTCGGCAAACAGGTAGCGACCTTTGACGTGCACATTGCACTCGGCTCTTTGGCGAAGTTCTTTTTCTTTCATGTTGTCGATGGTCAACAGTACTTTCACGTCGACCACCTGGTCAAAGTGCCGCGTGATGCGATCTAGTTTGCTGGTCACGTAGCCGCGCAGCGCGGGGGTGACTTCAAGGTGATGGCCGCTGATCGTCAAGTTCATAAAGACTCCTTTTCCATGGGTAAGGGTTTGTGAAAAAAACCACCAGAGCCCAAGGGTGTCTGGCAGCCGACGGGAACCTTGCTTTCAGCTTCACTATGCGCCTGCTGGCTGGCAATTGCAATACTGCAGTGCAACATAATTGAGGGCTGATGGCGCTGCTGGTGCCATAATCGAAAGTATGTTTCATGACGGAGAAATCCTTGGAAAACAGTCCTAGTTGCTAGCTTTCAATCCCGCAGCCTGAAAGCTGCGCTGGGGGTTGAAAGCGATGCGCCATCCACAACCCCCCGCCCTGCGCGGGCTTGCATCACCCAAGTCCGTGCGCGCCGGCCCTTGAAGACACACGGGAGAGCGCCATGCTCAATATTTTCACACTCGTCAATGGGCGGCTGTTCCAGGAAGAAATCGAATCCCTGGAGGAGCTCTCCAAGTTTCAGCCGATCTGGGTTGATCTGGAGTCCCCCACGCCGGAAGAAAAACGCTGGATCAAGCAGTACTACGGCCTGTCGATTCCTGAAGATGTGATGGACGAGGACATTGAAGAGTCGGCACGTTTTTACGAAGAAGACAACGGTGAGCTGCACATCCGCTCTGATTTTTTGATCGCCGACGTGGACGAGCCGCGCACGGTGCGCGTGGCCTTTATCTTGAACCTGGTCAACAGCGACCTGAAAAGCAAGGGCGTGCTGTTTTCTATTCACGACGAAGATGTGCCTGTGTTCCGGCTGCTGCGCATGCGTGCGCGCCGTGCTTTTGGCTTGATCGAAGACGCCAAGGAAGTGCTGCTCAAGTTGTTTGACGCTGACGCCGAGTACTCGGCCGACACGCTCGAAAACATTTACATTGACCTGGAAAAAGTCAGCGCCAAGGTGCTCTCCGGCGATGTGACCGACGCCATGGCCGGTGAAGTGCTGGGCGCCATTGCGCGCCACGAAGACTTGAGTGGCCGTATCCGCCGCAACATGATGGACACCCGGCGTGCCGTCAGTTTCATGATGCGCAGCAAGATGCTCAGCGCCGATCAATTTGAAGATGCCCGGCAGATTTTGCGCGACATCGATTCGCTCGATTCGCACACGGCCTTTTTGTTTGAGAAGATCAACTTTTTGATGGATGCCACGGTCGGTTTCATCAACATCAACCAAAACAAGATCATCAAAATCTTTTCAGTGGCCAGCGTTGCTTTGCTGCCACCCACCTTGATCGCCAGCTTGTACGGCATGAACTTCAAGTTCATGCCCGAGCTCGACTGGGCCATGGGCTACCCCTACGCCCTGGTCCTGATGACGGCCAGCGCGCTGGTGCCGATGTGGTATTTCCGCCGGCGCGGTTGGTTGAAATAGCACACCGCCGTTGAGACCTCACTTCGCGCAGGTCTCCTCTCCACTTGCTGGAACCCGTGCCATACTCGCCCTCATGTGGTTGGATTTCCTATCCATCGTCGGTTGACTTTCCTGTCCGTCGGACAAGACTCGAACTATCTAAAGCGCTAGCTCTGGGCCCAGCGCGATAGCTCACGCGACGAGGCCGCTCCTGCTGTCATGGGACAGGGGCGCGCCAGCTCAGCGATTCTGATATCAGTTCATTGCTCTTTCTGCTTTGTTAACCAATAGGATCCGACCATGAATTTCTTCTTTTCATTTGGAATCTCACGTCATTTGCTGGCTGCTGCCGTCGCAGTTCTGAGCGCCATCGCTTACGCGCAACAAGTCCCGCAAGCCAATCAGCCGCCGGCCGACGCGCCCACCCGAACCCCGGCCATCGCCGGAGTGGTGGCGGTCGGCACGCCGGTGCAGTTCATCAAGCAGGGCTTCAAGGGCACCGAAGGCCCGTTGGGTCTTCCTGACGGCGGCTTCATCTTCACCGAGACGCTAGACAAGCGTATCACCCGCATCGCTGCCGATGGCCAGACCAGCGCTTTTCTGGAGAACAGCAACGGAGCCAACGGCTTGGGCCTGAGCGCGAGTGGCGAGCTCTATGCCGTGCAGGTGGACATCCCACGTGTCGGCATCGTTTTCCCGGCAGACAAGGCTCGCACCTTGGCCGACAGCTGGGAAGGCAAACCGTTTGGGCGACCCAACGATATGGTGCTGGACAGCCGCGGCAATGTCTTTTTCACCGATTCCGGCTTGATTGCCAAGGTCGGTGCGCCCGAGAACGCTGTGGCGGCGGTCTACCGCATCAGTGCGGCCGGCAAGCTGGAGCGACTTGCCGCCGATATCAGCAGGCCCAACGGCATCCAGCTCAGCCCTGATGAAAAGACGCTGTATGTGGCCGACACTTCGGGTGAGCATGTGCTGGCCTATGATCTGCGCGCTGATGGCAGCATTGGCGTGCGGCGCAACTTTGCCAAGCTCGTGGGCTGGGTCAAGCTCGAAAATGGGAGCACCAGCAGCGGCGCCGATGGCTTGGCTGTCGATGAGCAGGGGCGCTTGTATGTCGCCAGTACGGCCGGCATCCAGGTCTTCAATGACAAGGGCGAAGCTCAAGGCGTGATAGCCCTGCCGCGCGCGCCGCAGAACATTGCCTTTTCCGGCCCGGGCAAGTCCACGCTGTTTGTGGTGGGTCGCGGCGCTGCCTACAAGATTGCCACGCAAACAGCGGGTTATGCCGGCCGGGCTAAGTAATCACTTTG
>CAMBWM010000021.1 GCA_945871335.1 Polaromonas sp. YR568
CCTGGAGACCCGGCCACCGCCGTCATTTTGGGCGGCATGATCTTGCATGGCCTGGCACCTGGACCTGCATTGTTTCAAACAAACCTGCCCGCGATCTATGCCATCTACATCGCCATTGTGCTGTCTTACATAGTCACCCTCGTGGTACAGATTTGGGGTATCCGTTGGTTTGTGAAAGTCATGAGCGTGCCCGCACATCTGATGGCGGTTGTGATCATTGTGATGTGCGTGCTGGGCTCTTACGCCATCCGCAATTCCATGTTCGACGTCTATTTGATGGCAATCATGGGCCTGATCGGTTATCTGCTCCAGCGCTTGCACATACCGGTAGCACCTGTGGTGCTTGGGCTTGTGCTGGGCAGTACCTTAGAAAATCAATTCCGCACAGCTTTGATCTTGAACGAAGGCAGCTATCAGGGCTTTCTTGACAGCAAAGTTGCTTTGGGATTCTTTATCCTGACAGTGGTGATGATCGGCATGCAGTTGTGGTCAACGCACAAGAAGAGCAAATCGATCGCGACAGCTTGAATCTTTTTCGATCGGCTTTGAGGTAACACCATGGACAGTTTGGATTTACAAGTCGTGATGCAGGCGCGCGAATATATTCGAAAGATCCACCTTTTAGCTGGTCACCGTGACGCACTTCAATGAATTAAGGCAAATTGCAGTAATTGAGGACTGAAGTTTTGACGCCATTTTGAATGAGTTGGCTGGGCTGGTTTTACCCGTCACAACCCATTACCGATAGAGGCCTCAATTACGTGACCCCGCCGATGAAAGGGTGCTGTAGGCTGCGGCCAATTCGCAAGCCCGAGCAAGCCATAGCGACTTACAACCTAGGTGACTTTAGCCCCGCACAGCTTTTTGGCATCCCGGTGCTCAACCCAGAGGAAACCTTCAGGCAATTCAATATTTCCATTCCAAGTAGTTACCAGCTATGAGCAGTTACGCATTAATCTTCCCGAGTCGCTCAAAAAAGCCGCCAAGCGGATTGCTGCGGACGATGACACCACCATGAACCAATTTTTTATTGTGGCGATTGTTGAAAAGATCAGCGCGATGGAAACGGCAAGTTTCTTTGAGCAGCGCGCAACCCTTGGCTCGCCTAACACTGTCCAAGCCGCATAGGACAAGGTTGGCGAGGAAGGTGCCCTGACAGATGACCAATGAACTAAATAAAAAGCCGCGCAGCCCTTTTGGAATTTGCGCAGCCTGCTGCTGAACTTTTAGAGGTTCGGCGGCTTCTCACAATCACGCCTACTTACGCGTCGGAGGTACGTCAGTGCAGCTTCCATGCGCCACTTCAGCCGCCATACCGATGCTCTCTCCCAGCGTTGGGTGCGGATGAATCGTTTTGCCAATGTCCACGGCGTCTGCGCCCATCTCGATGGCAAGCGCAATCTCGCCAATCATGTCGCCCGCATGCGTACCGACCATGCCGCCGCCAAGGATCTTGCCGTGACCGTGGGCCTCGGGTGAATCGTCAAACAACAGTTTGGTGACGCCTTCGTCGCGGCCGTTGGCAATGGCGCGGCCAGAAGCCGCCCAGGGGAACAAGCCTTTTTTGACCTTGATGCCTTGCGCCTTGGCCTGGTCTTCGGTCAGGCCCACCCAGGCCACTTCGGGGTCGGTGTAGGCCACGCTCGGAATAACGCGGGCGTTGAAGGCGGCTGCGGCCAGATCTTTGTTGCCTTGCAGTTCGCCGGCAATCACTTCAGCGGCCACGTGCGCTTCGTGCACCGCTTTGTGCGCCAGCATAGGCTGGCCTACGATGTCGCCGATGGCAAAGATGTGCGTCACGTTGGTGCGCATTTGGATATCAACGCTGATGAAGCCACGGTCTGTGACGGCCACGCCAGCTTTCTCTGCAGCGATTTTTTTGCCGTTGGGCGTGCGGCCCACGGCTTGCAGCACCAAGTCGTAGACCTGTGGCGCGGGGGCCGTACCGCCCTGCTCTGCCGACTCAAACGTCACTTCAATACCCTCGGGCAGAGCGCGAGCGCCTACCGTCTTGGTCTTGAGCATGATATTGTCAAAGCGCGGTGCATTCATCTTTTGCCAGATCTTGACCAGGTCGCGGTCGGCGCCTTGCATCAGACCGTCCATCATTTCCACCACGTCCAGGCGTGCGCCCAGCGTGCTGTAGACGGTGCCCATCTCTAAGCCGATGATGCCGCCGCCCAGAATCAGCATGCGCTTTGGCACACTTTTGAGCTCCAGCGCGCCAGTGCTGTCGACCACGCGCGGGTCGTTGGGCATGAAGGGCAAGCGTACGGCTTGAGAGCCGGCGGCGATAATGCACTTTTTAAACGCGACCACTTTCTTAGAGCCGGTTTTCTGCTGGCCATCGCCAGTGGTTTCTTCCACCTCGACGTGGTGGGTGCCCACAAAGGCGCCGTAGCCGCGCACGGTCGTGACCTTGCGCATTTTGGCCATGGCCGCCAGGCCACCAGTCAATTTACCAATAACTTTTTCTTTGTGGCCGCGCAATTTTTCGATGTTGACCACCGGCTTGCCGAAGTCCACACCCAGGTCGGCCATGTGGCTGACTTCATCCATGACGGCAGCCACGTGCAGCAAGGCTTTGGACGGGATACATCCCACGTTCAGGCACACGCCGCCCAGGGTGGCGTAGCGCTCAACGATCACAACCTTCAAGCCCAAATCGGCTGCGCGGAACGCTGCCGAATAGCCGCCGGGGCCAGCGCCCAAAACGAGCAAGTCGCAGTCGATGTCAGCGCCGCCGCCAAAAGATGACGCAGCGGGTGCCGGGGCAGCAGCCACCGCAGCCGCAACGGGGGCCGAATTGGCTGTAGCGGGCGTGGCGGCAGGCGCCGGGGCAGACGAAGCCTGAGCGCCAGCGACTTCAAGCAGCAGCAGGAGCGAGCCTTCTTTGACCTTGTCCCCGAGTTTGATCTTCAGCTCTTTGACCACGCCGCCTTGACTCGATGGTATTTCCATAGAGGCTTTGTCAGACTCCACCGTGATCAGGCTTTGCTCGGGCTTGATGGTGTCGCCGGGCTTGACCAGCAGTTCGATGACGGTGACCTCGGCGAAGTCGCCGATGTCGGGAACTTTGATTTCAATGGTGGCCATAAATATCCTAGAGAGGTCTCACCCTCAAATTCAAAGTAGTACGCGGCGGAAGTCGCTCAGAATCTGGCCGAGGTAGACGTTAAAGCGAGCAGCAGCGGCGCCGTCGATCACGCGGTGATCCCAGGTCAAAGACAAGGGCAACATCAGGCGTGGCTGGAAAGACTTGCCATCCCAGACGGGTTCGATGGTGGAACGGCACACGCCAAGGATCGCCACCTCAGGCGCGTTGATGATGGGCGAGAAGTACTTGCCGCCAATGCCACCGAGGCTGGAGATGGTGAAAGTCGCGCCGCTCATGTCGGCTGGGCCGAGCTTGCCGTCTCGCGCTTTCTTGGCCAGCTCACCCATTTCCTGGCTGATCTGCAAGACGCCTTTTTTGTCGCAGTCCTTGATGACAGGGACCATCAAGCCGTTGGGTGTATCCGCGGCAAAAGCAATGTGCCAGTAGTTTTTGTAGACGATGGCATCGCCGTCCAGGGAACTGTTGAACTCCGGATACTTCTTGAGCGCGGCCACGCAGGCCTTGATCAGGAAGGCCAACATGGTCACTTTCACGCCGCTCTTCTCGTTTTCCTTGTTGGTAGATACACGGAACGCTTCAAGCTCCGTGATGTCAGCGTCGTCGTGGTTGGTGACGGCTGGAATCATGATGGCATTGCGCAACAGGTTGGCGCCGCTGATCTTTTTGATGCGCGACATGTCCTTGCGCTCAACCGGGCCGAACTTGGCAAAGTCAACGACCGGCCACGGTATCAGACCCAAAGCCGCGCCGTCGCTGCCGGCTCCGGCGGGTGATTTGGCCGACTGGGCCTGCGTACGCACATCGCCAGCCATGACGGCCCGGGTGAAACCTTGCACATCGTCGGGCGTGATGCGGCCCTTGAGTCCGGAGCCTTTGACTTCAGCCAGCGGCACACCCAACTCGCGCGCAAATTTACGAACTGAAGGGGATGCATGCGGCAACTTGTCAGTCGCTGCGCCCGGCACATGCGCGGGCATGGCTTGCGCGCTGGAAACAGCAGCCGCCATTGCCGCGACCGGGACTGAAGTGGCAGCTGCTGCCGGCGCAGGCGCTGGGGCGGGTGCAGCTGTAGCGGCTGGCGCCGGCGCAGAAGCGGCTTGGGCTTCCAGCACCAGCACGATCGAGCCTTCTTTGACTTTGTCGCCGAGTTTGACGCGCAACTCTTTGACCACGCCACCATGGCTCGATGGGATCTCCATAGAGGCTTTGTCAGACTCCACAGTCAGCAGCGATTGCTCGGGCTTGACTGTGTCGCCAGGTTTGACCAGCAGTTCAATGACGGTGACTTCGGCGAAGTCACCAATGTCAGGAACCTGGATATCTATCAATGCCATGATTTTTGTCTCCTTGAGTCCGTCTGTGTGCGCATCCATCAGGCGTAGAGCGGGTTGATCTTGTCGGCTTTGATGTCGTATTTCTTGATCGCCTCGGCCACCTTGGCCGCCGGGACGGTGCCCTCTTCGCTGAGTGCTTTGAGAGCGGCTACGACAATATAGTGACGGTTGATCTCAAAGTGCTCGCGCAGTTTGCTGCGGAAATCACTGCGACCAAAACCGTCGGTGCCCAGTACCTTGTAAGCACGGCCCTGGGGAATAAAAGGACGAATCTGCTCGGCAAAAGCTTTCATGTAGTCGGTAGATGCGACCACTGGGCCGGGGTGCTTGGCCAGTTGCTGGCCTACAAAAGACACGCGCTGCTTGTCTGTGGGGTGCAAAAGATTCCAGCGCTCAGCGTCCTGGCCGTCGCGCGCCAGTTCGTTAAAGCTTGGGCAGCTCCAGACGTTGGCAGCAACGCCCCAGTCTTTTTCAAGCAGTTCCTGCGCTGCAATGGATTCGCGCAAGATCGTGCCCGAGCCGAGCAACTGCACTCGGGGAGTGAGTTTGGCGCCCTCTTTGCAAAGGTACATGCCTTTGATGATTTGCTCTTCAGTACCCTCCTTGAGGCCGGGCATGGCGTAGTTTTCGTTCAAGAGCGTGATGTAAAAATACACGTTTTCCTGACGCTCGACCATGCGCTTTAAACCATGGTGCAAGATCACGCCGACTTCGTGCGCAAAGGTTGGGTCGTAGCTGATGCAGTTTGGAATGGTGCCGGCCAGAATGTGGCTGTGACCGTCTTCGTGCTGCAGGCCTTCGCCGTTGAGCGTAGTGCGACCGGAGGTTCCGCCCAGCAAGAATCCGCGAGCCTGCATATCGCCTGCCGCCCAGGCAAGGTCGCCGATGCGCTGGAACCCGAACATCGAGTAGTACACATAAAACGGCACCATGATGCGGTTGTTGGTGCTGTAAGAGGTGGCCGCCGCTATCCAGCTGCTCATGCCGCCGGCTTCGTTGATGCCCTCTTGCAGAATCTGGCCCTTGACGTCTTCCTTGTAATACATCACCTGATCTTTATCAACAGGGGTGTACTTTTGTCCGTCAGGGTTGTAGATGCCGATCTGACGGAACAGGCCTTCCATGCCGAAGGTTCGGGCCTCGTCTACCAGAATAGGTACAACCCGCGGGCCCAGGGCCTGGTCGCGCAGCAGCTGAGTCAAAAAGCGCACATAAGCTTGCGTGGTCGAGATTTCACGGCCTTCGGCAGTGGGCTCGATCACTGACTTGAAGGTCTCGAGCGGCGGCACTGTGAACTGCTCGTCAGCCTTGACCCGGCGGTGCGGCAAATAGCCGCCAAGCGCTTTGCGGCGCTCGTGCAGGTAACGCATTTCGGGCGTGTCTTCCGCGGGCTTGTAAAAAGGAATGTCGGCCAGCTGGCTGTCGGGGATCGGGATGTTGAAGCGGTCGCGAAAGGCCTTGATGTCCTCGTCAGCGAGTTTTTTGGTCTGGTGAACATTGTTCTTACCCTCGCCGATTTTGCCCATGCCAAAACCTTTGACGGTCTTGATCAGCAAAACAGTGGGTTGCCCCTTGTGCTTCACCGCTGCGTGAAAGGCGGCATAGACTTTTTGTGCATCGTGACCACCACGGCGCAGGTTCCAGATGTCGTCATCGCTCATCTTGGCGACCATCTCCAGCGTGCGGGGATCTTTGCCGAAGAAGTGCTTGCGAACGTAGGCGCCGTCGTTGGCCTTCATGGCCTGGTAGTCGCCGTCCAACGTGTCCATCATGACTTTGCGCAGGGCGCCGTCTTTGTCGCGCGCCAAAAGGGGGTCCCAGTTGCTGCCCCAGATCAACTTGAGCACGTTCCAGCCGGAACCGCGGAACTCACCTTCGAGCTCTTGGATAATTTTGCCGTTGCCGCGCACCGGGCCGTCCAATCGTTGCAAATTGCAGTTGATGACAAAGATCAGGTTGTCGAGCTTTTCACGCGCTGCCAGACCGATGGCGCCCATTGACTCGACCTCGTCCATCTCGCCGTCGCCGCAGAACACCCAGACTTTTCGGTTCTCAGTGTTGGCAATACCGCGAGCATGAAGGTATTTGAGAAAGCGCGCCTGGTAAATCGCCATCAGCGGGCCCAGGCCCATAGAGACCGTAGGGAACTGCCAGAACTCAGGCATCAGCTTGGGATGCGGGTAACTTGAAAGACCCTTGCCATCGACTTCCTGACGGAAGTTCAGCAACTGCTCTTCGGTCAGCCGGCCTTCAAGGTAAGCCCGCGCATAAACGCCGGGCGACACATGGCCCTGGATATAGAGGCAGTCGCCCCCATGGTTTTCACTCTCGGCGTGCCAGAAATGGTTGAAGCCGGCGCCGAACATGCTGGCCAGCGATGCGAAGGAGCCGATGTGGCCGCCGAGGTCACCGCCATCGACAGGGTGCAGTCGATTGGCTTTAACAACCATGGCCATGGCATTCCAGCGCATGTAAGCGCGCAGGCGCCCTTCAATCGCCAAGTTGCCGGGGGATCGCTCTTCTTGGTCAGTTTCGATGGAGTTGACATAGCCGGTGGTTGCCGAAAACGGCATGTCGATGCTTTTCTCACGCGCATGTTCGAGAAGTTGCTCGAGCAGGAAGTGCGCGCGCTCCGGGCCTTCGCTCTCGATCACGGCAGACAAAGCGTCCATCCATTCACGCGTTTCCTGCTGATCTTTGTCCTTAGAGGTATCGGCCGCGGGCGGTTGCAGATCTTCAGATTTAGTTTGCTCGGGGCTGGCAGCCATGTTTGTCTCCTGCTGATAGAAATTGTTGTTTCTGATGGGTCTTTGAACGACAAGCGCACCTTGGTCGGTATGTTCTTATCAGACCTCTTTCCAAATGGGTTTGTAACCTGATTTGGACAACTGGCTTTAGTTTCGCATATTTTTAAAATAATTTCAAATAGTGCACGTTAATTTCACATTAAGAAATTATGGGTATCTTCGAGAAAATAAAGTGACAGCATCAAACAGGCTGGGCCACCAGCCCTCCTATAAACTGAGCTCACAGATGCCGAGTACTACATCCACACCAGCGCAAAGAGCTGCGCAATTGCCTGCCACCCAGTTTGCACTGGGTTGGTGGCGAAGGTGGTGGCGCAAGCAAACTCCGTCACGGCAAGACCGGTTTGTCACACTAGGACCTTTATTCGCTGTATTTTTGTTTCTTGCGGCAGTGGTTGCGGCATTCGGCTACTTGCGAATTGAAGAAATTGACCGAGAACAAGAAGCAGTGCGCCGAGATGTCGAATACGGGCAGCAACGACTTAGATTACGACTGCTCGAGCGACAAGAACAACTGATGCGCCTGGGCAGAGACGTTGCCAGCAAAGAGATCAACGCAGAAGAATTTATTTCGCAAGCTGAGTCACTGGTTAACCAATACCCTGAGTTGCGTGCGGTCAGCTGGGTTGACGCTCGTCGCCGGGTGAGACTGTTCTATGCCTCCCCGAGCGCTGGTCAATCAACGGTGCGCGGCGCGGGCGATCAAATCAAAAGCGGGGAAACCGAGGCCAGCTACGGCCTGGCCCGCGACATCAAACAGCCGGTTTATTCTCAACCCATCACGTTAGAGAGTGAACCACGAACCAAAACAAGCACACTTCAATTGCATGTGCCGATGAACGAACAAGGGCGCTTCGTGGGTGTCATCGTTGGCGAGTACGCCTTAGAAGGCCTGCTGCGATTTGGTGTGCCGACCGAGGTCAGCGCCAAATATGCTGTGGCCTTGGTTGACGGCAAAGGCCAATTACTCGCCGGTGGCCTGCCACCGCAGCGCAGTAAAGCGGCCAGACTGTTGCCGTGGACAGATGCAACACCCGAATATGAAGTCCCGGTCTCGCCGGTCGGCAACGGCCTTTTGATACGGGCACAAAGCTACCGCGCATCGCTGGGCGTGATTGGCAGCGGTTTTTTCTGGCTTGTTAGCGCGCTCAGCGCACTGACCGTGTGGATGCTGCTGGGAACCTGGCGACACACCCGCCGGCGCGTGCAAGCGCAAGAGGCTTTGATCACTGAAACCAATTTCAGACGGGCCATGGAAAACTCCATGCTCACAGGTATGCGCGCGCTGGACTTGCAAGGCCGCATCACCTACGTGAACCCGGCCTTTTGCCAGATGACCGGCTGGGAAGAGCAGGAGTTGGTGGGCCTGGTTCCGCCTTTTCCCTACTGGCCTGAAAAGGACAGGGAGTTGCTAAGCGCCAGGCTGGAAGATGAGCTCAAAGGGCGCTCAACACCGGGCGGCTTCGAAGTCAGGGTCAAGCGCAAGAACGGCCGAATTTTTGACGCGCGCATGTATGTGTCGCCCTTGATTGACCCACGCGGCCAGCAAGCCGGCTGGATGACATCTATGACTGACATCACCGAATCCAAGCGCATTCGTGAAGAGTTGTCCAACTCGTATGAGCGGTTCACCACGGTGCTCGAAGGACTGGATGCGGCTGTGTCTGTAGCGCCCTTGGGCAGCGAGGAAATACTTTTTGCCAACAAGATGTACCGCTCCTGGTTTGGCGCCCATGTCTTAGGCCACTTGAACCTGATTGCGCTGGCCGGCGTACCCGCGGCCACCCCCAGCAACGACGCACTCGATGAGGTCGATGGTTTGGCCGGATTACCAACCGACACGCTGACCGCCGCTCAGACCGAAAACGCGGAGATTTTCATCCCTGAACTCAGCAAGTGGCTGGAAGTGCGCTCGCGCTATCTCACCTGGGTTGATGGCCGCCTGGCTCAGATGGTGATTGCCATGGACATCACGCCCAGACGGCGCGCTGAGGAGCAATCAGCGCTGCAAGCCGAGCGTGCGCAGTCAGCCAGCCGGCTGATCACGATGGGGGAAATGGCGTCCAGTGTGGCGCATGAATTGAACCAGCCCCTGACAGCGATCAACAACTACTGCAATGGCATGGTAACGCGCATCCAGCGCAAAACCATCAGCACCGAAGAGTTGCTCGTTGCACTGGACAAAACAGGTCGCCAGGCTCACAGGGCGGGCCAGATCATTCAACGCATTCGCTCCTTCGTCAAACGCAGCGAACCTAACCGGAGCATGTCGGATGTCGCGATGATGGTCAGCAACGCACTGGAGCTAGCCGATATTGAACTGCGCCGCCATCATGTGCGCCTGAGTCACTACAGCGCTGCACGCCTGCCGAACATCATGGTGGATCCCATTCTGATTGAGCAAGTGCTCATCAACCTGATGAAGAATGCCGCAGAATCCATTGAGCAGGCCAAGCGTCCCAACTCGCGAAGGACCGTTGAGCTCAGGGTGGTGCCCAAACAGATCGATCAGCAGAGCGTCGTCGAGTTCTCCATCGTAGATTCCGGCAAGGGACTTTCTGAGGAAGTCAGCACGCGGCTTTATGAAGCTTTTTATTCCACCAAAGCAGAGGGCATGGGCATTGGCCTCAAGCTGTGCCGCAGCATTGTGGAGTCTCACCAAGGCAGATTGGATGCCGAGAACCTCTACAATGGTAAAGAGGTTGTAGGCTGCCAGTTTAGCTTCTGGCTTCCCGTCAATCCCTTGCTGACTGTTTCATCCAACCCTGCCGAACCAGCTGGCTTGAAAGATGGCAAAAGCGCACTTTGATGGATAAAGGATTTGCATGAGCTTGATTCCGAAAAAAGGCACCGTTTACGTTGTCGATGACGACGAAGGTGTGCGCGATTCCTTGCAGTGGCTTTTGGAAGGCAAAGACTACCGCGTGCGTTGCTATGACTCAGCTGAAACTTTTTTAGGTCGCTATGACCCTCGTGAAGTAGCCTGCCTGATTGTCGACATCCGCATGGGTGGCATGACCGGCCTGGAGCTCCAAGACAGGCTGGTCGAGCGCAAATCGCCACTGCCCATAGTCTTCATTACCGGTCATGGTGACGTTCCTATGGCGGTAGACACCATGAAAAAAGGTGCGATGGATTTCATCCAGAAACCCTTTCAAGAAGAAGCGCTGGTGAACCTGGTTGAGCGCATGCTTGATCTTGCCAAAGATGCTTTCACAGAACACCAGCATTCAGCCAGCCGCGACGCCCTGCTTGCCAAACTCACCTCTCGCGAGGCGCAGGTCCTCGAGCGCATTGTGGCCGGCCGACTCAACAAGCAAATTGCCGACGACCTGGGCATCAGTATCAAGACTGTTGAAGCACACCGCGCCAACATCATGGAAAAACTTAACGCGAACACTGTGGCCGATCTGCTGAAAATTGCTTTGGGTTCCACCGCCGCACACAAAAACTAAATCCAGCTCATCGGCAAGGTTCAACACAACGCCCGTGGCTTCCAATCTGCGGGCGTTTTAATTTTAAAAAAATGACTGCTCAACTTATCGACGGCAACGCACTTTCCGCCCAGCTTCGTGCAGACGTTGCTCGCCGCGCCGTCGCCCTTCGCAAGCAAGGGATCACACCGGGCCTGGCAGTGATTTTGGTTGGTGACAGCCCGGCCAGCCAGGTCTATGTACGCAACAAAGTCAAAGCGTGTCAAGACAATGGACTGCACTCGGTGCTCGAGCAGTACCCCGCTAATTTGAGCGAAGCTGACCTGCTGGCCCGCGTCGAAGCCCTGAACCATGACCCGGCCATCCATGGCATTCTGGTGCAGTTGCCGCTGCCAGCACACATTGATGCACACAAGGTTATTGAAGCCATTTCACCGGCCAAAGACGTGGACGGGTTTCATGTGGCCAGTGCCGGCGCCCTGCTGGTCGGTCAGCCCGGTTTCTGGCCTTGCACGCCTTACGGCTGCATGAAAATGCTCGAGTCGCTCAACGGCGGCAAGGGTTACGACCTGCGCGGCAAGCATGCCGTTGTGATCGGGCGCAGCAACATCGTCGGCAAACCCATGGCCTTGATGCTGCTACAAAAAAATGCCACCGTGACCGTCTGCCACAGCGTTACAACCAATCTCAAAGTTTTGACATTGCAGGCCGACGTGATTGTCGCAGCCGTTGGCAAACGCAATGTACTGACGGCAGACATGGTCAAGCCGGGTGCGGTGGTGATTGACGTGGGCATGAACCGCAATGACGAAGGAAAGCTCTGCGGCGATGTGGATTTTGCGGGCGTCAAAGAGGTGGCTGGCTACATCACACCGGTGCCTGGCGGTGTCGGCCCCATGACCATCACCATGCTACTGGTCAATACCCTGCAAGCGGCCGAAAACGCTGCCTGACTGAAAGAGTCGGGCTCAGGCCCGGGAAGAAACACGCCAGAGTGTCAGGCCGGCGCATATCCACTGGCCCAGGTACATCAGGCTACCCAAGCTGTGCCACAAACGAAGATTTCCGCCGCTGGCGCGGGCATTGACAATTTGGGCGGCGACACCGAACTCAACCAGCAAAGTCAGCAACAAACCAACCACGACCCAGGCCGTGATTTTACGAGCCTCGTCATTGGATTGAGCATGCTCGACGTTTTTGCGATTCAACATCAATAGCAGAAGCATGGTGCAAGCTACTGACAACCAGGTTTGCGCAGAAAACAATTTGGCGGCCATCGCGCCAGCCTCGGCTGGCGTGCCCAAGTACTTGAACAGCAGCGGCACCACCACAAAACCCAGGCCGCTCAGGCTACCCCACCAAAGCGCCGAAAGGAAAACCGCAGCACGCGCCTGAAAGGCAGGCATCAGATGTACTTCACCGCCATGATCTCGTAACGCTTGATCCCGCCGGGCGCAACAACTTCTGCGATTTCACCTTCGGCCTTGCCAATCAATGCACGCGCTATCGGCGAGCTGATATTGATCAGCCCTTGCTTCAAATCAGCTTCGTCTTCTCCGACAATCTGATAGGTCACCTTGTCGCCGGTGTCTTCATCTTCCAGAGCAACGGTCGAGCCAAAAACAACCCTGCCGTCTGCGTCAACCGACTGCGGGTCAATGATGAGCGCGGCCGATAATTTGCCTTCAATTTCTTGAATACGGCCTTCAATGAAACCTTGCCGGTCTTTGGCTGCGTCGTACTCGGCGTTTTCACTCAAGTCACCTTGAGCACGTGCCTCTGCAATGGCGCCAATTACCCAAGGACGATCTACCGTCTTGAGTTGATGCAACTCAGCTTTAAGTTTTTCTGCGCCACGTTTGGTAATCGGTAAGGTGGTCATGGGGATCATGTCTCCTGCAAAAGCGAAACCGCCGCCAGACAACTGGCGGCGGCGGATTTCTTAACTTGAGTTTAATGCAATTGCCCGGTAACCGTAAAAACCTCAGATAAGCTGCGCATGCATCTCTTGCAGCGAAACCACACCGAGGTTGTCCATGTGGGCCATGCCCTGAACTGCAGCCTCGGCGCCCGCAATCGTGGTGAAGGTGGTGACACGGGCCAGCAAAGCCGAGGTACGGATCTGCCGCGAATCGGCGATCGCATTACGACGCTCTTCCACGGTGTTGATGACCAGCACGATCTCGTTGTTCTTGATCATGTCCACCACATGTGGTCGACCTTCCGTGACCTTGTTGACCACACCGCAGGCAATTCCTGCGGCCTGAATCGCGGCAGCCGTGCCTTTGGTCGCTACAAGATCAAACTTCAGTGCAACCAGCGCACTGGCCACGGCCACGGCGCGCGGCTTATCGTTGTTCTTCACCGTAAGGAAGACGCGACCAGAAGTCGGCAGGTTGGTGCCCGCGCCAAGCTGCGACTTCACAAAGGCTTCGCCGAAAGTCTTCCCCACGCCCATGACTTCACCGGTGGATTTCATTTCAGGGCCGAGGATGGTGTCCACGCCGGGAAATTTCACAAACGGGAAGACTGCTTCCTTGACGCTGAAGTAAGGCGGCGTGACTTCTTTGGTAAAGCCTTGCGCCGCCAGGGTCTGGCCTACCATGCAGCGAGCGGCGACTTTGGCCAACTGAATGCCCGTGGCCTTGCTAACGAAAGGCACAGTGCGCGAAGCTCTTGGATTGACCTCCAGCACGTAAATCACGTACTGGCCGTCAATGTTTTGAATGGCAAACTGAACGTTCATCAGCCCGACCACGTTCAGGGCCGCAGCCATGGCAGCGGTCTGGCGCTTGATCTCGTTGACCGTGGCAGGGCTCAGCGAATAAGGCGGCAAGGAACAGGCAGAGTCACCGCTGTGAACACCGGCTTGCTCAATGTGCTCCATCACGCCGCCTATCAGCGTCTTGCCGGCCACATCGCGGATGCAGTCCACATCACATTCAATAGCATCGTTCAAAAAACGGTCCAGCAGCACAGGCGAGTCATGGCTGACCTTAACGGCTTCACGCATGTAGCGCTCAAGATCGCGCTGCTCGTGCACGATTTCCATGGCGCGGCCACCGAGCACATAGCTCGGGCGTACCACGAGCGGGTAACCCAGCGCGGCGGCTTTTTCCAGCGCTTCGGGTTCGGTACGGGCCGTCGCATTGGGCGGCTGGCGCAGCTTGAGCTCATGCAAGAGCTTTTGAAAGCGTTCACGGTCTTCGGCCGCATCAATCATGTCGGGTGAGGTGCCGATGATGGGCACGCCGTTGCGCTCGAGGTCCAGCGCCAGCTTCAACGGCGTCTGGCCGCCGTACTGCACGATCACGCCTAACGGTTTTTCCTTGTCAACGATTTCGAGTACATCTTCGAGCGTCAGTGGCTCAAAGTACAAGCGGTCTGAGGTGTCGTAGTCGGTGGACACGGTTTCGGGGTTGCAATTGACCATGATGGTCTCGTAACCATCTTCGCGCATGGCCAGCGCAGCGTGCACGCAGCAGTAGTCAAACTCGATGCCCTGACCAATGCGGTTGGGGCCACCGCCGAGCACCATGATCTTTTTCTTGTCAGTGGGTGCGGCTTCGCATTCACTGCCTTCTGCTTCGTACGTCGAGTACATGTAGGCGGTATTGGTGGAGAACTCAGCCGCGCAGGTGTCCACCCGCTTGTAGACTGGCCGCACACCCAGCGCCTTGCGCTTGTCGCGAATGGCGGTGTCTGTGGTCTTGAGCTGGCGTGCCAGGCGGCGATCGGAGAAGCCTTTTTGCTTGAGCGCGCGCAAGGTGGACGCATCAATTTGGTCCAGTGACATGGTTTCGAGCTCAAGCTCGACCTTCACGATCTGCTCGATCTGCACCAGGAACCAGGGGTCGATTTTGGTCAGAGCAAAGACCTCGTCCACGCTCATACCCAGGGCAAAAGCATCGCCAACGTACCAGATGCGCTCGGGACCGGGCGCGCCCAGTTCTTTTTCGAGCACTTCGCGGTCTTGCGTTTTCTCGTTCATGCCATCAACGCCGACTTCCAGGCCGCGCAGCGCTTTCTGGAACGACTCCTGGAAAGTCCGTCCCATGGCCATCACCTCGCCAACCGACTTCATCTGGGTCGTTAAGCGTGAATCTGCCATCGGAAATTTTTCAAACGCAAAGCGCGGAACCTTGGTCACCACGTAATCGATGCTGGGCTCAAAGCTCGCCGGCGTGGCGCCGCCAGTAATATCGTTGCGCAATTCGTCAAGTGTGTAGCCGATGGCCAGCTTGGCCGCAACCTTGGCAATGGGAAAACCCGTCGCCTTGGAGGCCAGGGCCGACGAACGCGAGACGCGAGGGTTCATCTCGATGACGACCATGCGGCCGTCCGCCGGGTTGATAGAGAACTGCACATTCGAGCCGCCCGTATCGACGCCGATTTCGCGCAGAACAGCCAGACTGGCATTGCGCAGAATCTGGTATTCCTTGTCGGTCAACGTTTGCGCCGGCGCTACGGTGATCGAGTCACCGGTATGCACGCCCATGGGGTCCAGATTTTCAATAGAACAAACAATGATGCAGTTGTCGGCCTTGTCACGCACGACTTCCATCTCGTACTCTTTCCAGCCCAGAAGCGACTCTTCAATCAACAGCTCATTGGTGGGCGAGGCTTCCAGACCGCGCTTGCAAATCGTCTCAAACTCCTCAGAGTTGTAGGCAATACCGCCCCCGGTGCCACCCAGCGTGAAGCTGGGGCGAATGACCGTTGGAAAACCCAGCGTTTTTTGCACTGTCCAGGCTTCATCCATGCTGTGCGCAATGCCGGAGCGCGCCGAGCCCAGACCGATCTTGGTCATCGCGTCCTTGAACTTAAGCCGGTCTTCGGCCTTGTCGATGGCCTCAGGCGTGGCGCCAATCAGCTCGACCTTGTATTTGTCGAGTACGCCGTGGCGCCAGAGGTCGAGCGCGCAGTTCAGAGCCGTCTGCCCGCCCATGGTCGGCAAGATCGCGTCAGGGCGCTCCTTGGCGATGATTTTTTCAACGGTCTGCCAGGTGATCGGCTCGATGTAAGTGACGTCGGCAGTGGCCGGGTCGGTCATGATGGTGGCGGGGTTGCTGTTGATCAAGATGACCTTGTAACCCTCTTCGCGCAGTGCCTTGCAAGCTTGCACGCCGGAGTAGTCGAACTCACAGGCCTGGCCGATGATGATGGGGCCAGCCCCGATGATGAGGACCGATTTGATGTCTGTGCGCTTAGGCATTATTGAACTCCGGCAGTCGGCGCTGCGGCCTCCATCAACGCCGTAAAGCGGTCGAACAGGTAGGCAATGTCATGAGGTCCGGGCGAGGCTTCAGGGTGACCCTGAAAGCAAAACGCCGGCTTGTCGGTGCGGGCCAAGCCCTGCAAGGTGCCGTCAAACAGGCTGATGTGGGTGGCACGCAGGTTGGGCGGCAGGGATTTTTCATCCACCGCAAAACCATGGTTCTGGCTGGTGATGCTGACGCGCCCGTTGTCCAGGTCCTTGACCGGATGGTTGGCGCCGTGATGGCCAAACTTCATCTTGAAGGTCTTGGCGCCGCTGGCCAGCGCCATGATCTGGTGCCCCAGGCAGATGCCAAAGGTCGGAATGCCGGTTTCGATCAACTCACGGGTTGCGGCAATGGCGTAATCGCAGGGCTGCGGATCGCCGGGGCCGTTGGACAAAAAGATACCGTCCGGCTTGAGCTTGAGCACCTCGGCGGCAGATGTCTGCGCCGGCACGACAGTGATGCGCGCACCCCGCTCGGCGAGCATGCGAAGAATGTTTTTCTTCACGCCAAAGTCATAGGCGACCACATGGAACTTCGGCGCGCTTTGAATGCCATAGCCCGAACCGAGCTTCCACTCAGTTTCGGTCCATGCATAAGAGGCCTTCACAGACACCACTTTGGCCAGGTCTTGCCCGCTCATGCTGGGCGCGGTCTGCGCTGCAGCCACGGCCTTGGCAATCGCTGCGGGGCTGACAGACTCGCCGGCGGCCAGGGCCATGATGCAGCCGTTTTGCGCGCCGTGAGTTCGCAGGTGGCGGGTCAGTTGACGGGT
>CAMBWM010000022.1 GCA_945871335.1 Polaromonas sp. YR568
GATGCGCTTGCGGTGGCGCTGCTGCAGGCGCGCGGCTTCAAGCCCGAAGACTTTGCCCGCTCGCATCCGGGCGGTGCGTTGGGGCGCAAACTGCTCACACTGGTGGCCGACGTGATGCGCCATGGCGACGCAGTTCCTGCCGTCCGGCCGGACGCCAGCCTGGGCGAGTTGATGCGCGAGATGAGCGTCAAAGGTCTGGGCGCTTCTGCGGTCACGGATGCGCAACATCGTGTGCTTGGCATCTTTACCGACGGGGACTTACGAAGGCTGATTGAAACCGGTGTCGATTTGCGCGCCATGCAGGCAGCCGACGTGATGCACGCCAAGCCGCGCACGTTGATGACGAACGCGCTGGCGGTAGACGCAGCGGCATTGATGGAGCAGCACCGCATCACCAGCGTGCTGGTCACCGACGCGGCGGGCCAACTGTGCGGCGCCCTAAACAGCAATGACTTGTTGCGCGCCAAGGTGATTTGATGAGTGCGACAACCACTCCCAGCTTGCCGGCCCTGGTGCCCGCGATAAATTTTGCCCCCGAGCTGCTGCTGCGTGCGCAGGGCGTGAAGGTGGTTTTTTTGGACGTCGATGGCGTACTCACTGATGGTGGGATTTATTTCAGTGAACAAGCGCCCTCAGGCACCGGGCAAAAAGCGGGCGTGGGTGAATCCATCAAACGCTTCAATACCCTGGACGGCCACGGCCTGAAGCTCTTGCAAAAAGCCGGTATCACGCCCGTCATCATCACCGGTCGTGACGGCGTGGTTCTGCGTGCGAGATTGCAGGCCCTGGGTATCGCGCATGCGCACTTCGGCACTGAAGACAAACGCCCGGCAGCTGAGCAAAGTCTGAAGGTGCTGGGCTGCGACTGGCATGAAGCTGCTGCTATGGGCGACGACTGGCCCGACCTGCCGGTGATGCGCCGCGCCGCCTTGAGCTGCGCGCCGCCCAATGCACACGCGCAAGTGCTGGCGGTGGCCAACTATGTAACGCACGCGTCGGGCGGCCATGGCGCCGTGCGGGAACTTTGCGACCTCTTGCTGGTGGCCAGTGGCTGTTATGCAGGCCTGTTGGCCGCGTACGCCACATGATCGCGCCAGCAATGTCTAAGTTAGAAACCACGGCGGTACCACGCCGGCAAGGTGGTCTTGCGTTGGTTTTGCGGCTTTGGGACCGACTGACGATTTATTTGCCCCTGCTCGTCGCCGGCGTACTTGCCTTGCTGACTTACTGGCTGGTGAGCAACGCACCGCCGGCTCCCGGACCCGTGCTTGAGCGCGCCGTAAAGCACGAGGTGGACTATTTCATGCGCCGCGCCACGGTGAAAACCTTTGACGACAAAGGCCGAATGAAGTCAGAATTGTTTGGCCTCGAAGCGCGTCATTACCCGGACACCGAAACGGTTGAAATTGATCAATTCAAAATGCGCGCCATCAATCCGCAGGGACGCATCACTACGGTCACGGCCGCGCGCGCGCTGAGCAATGACGCCGGCAATGAGATTCAACTTTTTGGCAAAGCCCGGGTGGTTCGTGAGCCGCAGCAGAAAGCCGATGGCAGCTGGTTGCCCCGGCAGGAGTACCAAGGCGAGTTTTTGCATGTTTTTGTCGATGAAGAGCGTGTTAAATCTCACCTGCCGGTGGTGCTTACCAGCGGCAATGACAAGTTCAGCGGCGACTCATTGGTACACGATAACGTCAGTCAAGTGACAAATTTGCAGGGCCGAGTCAAGGCACGGCTGGAACCCCGGCGCAGCACGGTGCCCGCACCTGGTCGTTAAGGCGGCAAAGCAAAAAGGCTTCAGGACCTAAGTCATGAAGCCTTTGGGACGCAGCCTGTTCAGACGGTGTCTGAGCGTATTGGCAAGCGCTACATTAAAGTGAGCAGGGTTTAATAGCCGCCGCGTCCACCACCGCCACCACCGCCGCCAGAACGTCCACCACCGCCACCGCCACCACCGTAAGGGCTGCGAAAGCCGCCGTCAGAACCACCACCGCCACCGTAGCCGCCACCGCCGCCACCAGAACCGCCGCCGCCGTAGCCACCGCCGCCGCCAGAACGGCCGCCACCGCCACCGCCGCCGCCACCAAAGCCGCCACTGCGAGGAGGACGCGCCTCCATCGGGCGGGCTTCGTTCACGACAACGCTACGGCCGCCCAAAGGCTGACCGTTCATGCCGTTGATGGCCGCTTGAGCTTCTGCATCGCTGCCCATTTCGACAAAGCCAAAGCCCTTGGAGCGACCGGTGTCGCGTTCCATCATGACTTTGGCGCTGGTGACCGAGCCAAACTGGCCAAAAGATTGTTGCAGGTCTTCGTCGCGAACCGAGTACGGCAGGTTGCCGACATAAAGTTTGTTGCCCATGAAAGGACTCCTCTAAAACACTAAAACAAAAGCGATGGGGTCCCGAAAGCACAACAAATCTGAACGTAACCGCTGTAGCGCGCGAAACTGACCGATCACCTCACTCATGCAAGTGGGGTCCACATGCACGCGTAGATTATGCGATATAAGGCCCAAATAAAAGCAAATTGGCAAGCAAATCTAAGGGCTGGCGCGGCGGCGGTGAGGGTTTGTGTCAAATTAAAGACAGTTGCCGGCCGCTTGTGTGCGCAGGCTTACCAATTGACTTCGCGGTCCGACGTGGCGCCAATCCGGTGAATAGAGAGGTCCGCCCCTTCAAACTCCTCTTCGTGGCTCAAGCGCAAGTCTGTGAATGCCCGGATCAAGCCATAGACGGCAAAACCGCTGACCAGCGCCCAGCCCACGCCCATGAGCGTGCCAATCACCTGTGCTCCCAGGCTGACGCCGCCAATGCCGCCTAGCGCCTTGAGGCCGAAAATGCCGGCGGCGATACCGCCCCAGGCGCCACACAGGCCGTGCAAGGGCCAGACGCCCAAAACGTCGTCGATCTTCCATTTGTTTTGGGTCAGCGTGAACATCACAACAAACAAAGCGCCCGCAACACCGCCCACCACCAGCGCGCCCAGCGGATGCATCAGGTCTGAGCCGGCACACACCGCAACCAGGCCAGCCAAGGGCCCGTTGTGGACAAAGCCGGGATCGTTTTTCCCAAAAAACAAGGCAGCCAGTGTGCCGCCCACCATGGCCATTAAGGAGTTTACGGCAACCAGTCCGGAAATTTTGTCCAGGGTTTGGGCGCTCATCACGTTAAAGCCAAACCAGCCGACCGTCAATATCCAGGCGCCCAGCGCCAGAAACGGAATGTTAGAGGGCGGATGCGCCGACACCAGCCCGTCTTTACGGTAGCGATTGCTGCGCGCGCCCAGTAAAACCACGGCCGGTAGTGCCAGCCAACCACCCATGGCGTGCACGACCACCGAGCCGGCAAAATCATGAAATTCTTCGCCGGTCAGAGCCTTGATCCAGGCCTGAACGCCGAATTGTTGATTCCAGACGATACCCTCGAAGAAGGGGTAGATCAGCCCGACGATCACTGCCGTGGCGATCAGTTGCGGGTAAAAGCGGGCACGCTCTGCAATGCCGCCGGAGATGATGGCCGGAATGGCCGCCGCAAAAGTCAGTAAAAAGAAAAACTTCACCAACTCGTAGCCATTTTTGGCCGCCAGCTGTTCGGCGCCTACAAAAAAGTGGCTGCCATAGGCCACGCTGTAGCCGATGGCGAAATAGGCAACGGTAGAAACGGAGAAATCCACCAGAATTTTCACCAGCGCATTGACCTGGTTCTTTTTGCGCACCGTACCGAGCTCGAGAAATGCAAAGCCGGCGTGCATGGCCAGCACCATGATGCCGCCGAGCAAGATAAATAGTGCGTCTGATCCCTGTTTTAGTGCTTCCACGGGGTGGGCTCCTAGAGTTTTGTTCGTTGTTGGTGCGTTTCGAGTGAAAACCCAGAAAGCGCACCAAGATAAAGCAAGAAATGGGCCCTTCGCGGTGCGTCCAAGAGCCCAAAGTTGTGAACCTACAATACAAAAAGTGGCCATGGAGTGTCTTCAGGGCGGAGTTTTTTACTTTGGAAGCATTCTTCGTCTCAACGGGCATCGTGGCTTTGGCCGAAATCGGCGACAAGACCCAGTTGTTGGCGCTTTTGTTGGCCGCACGCTTCAAAAAACCCTGGCCCATCGTCTTCGGCATTTTGGTGGCCACCGTTGCCAACCATGCCTTGGCCGGCGCGGTCGGAGCCTGGGTGACAACCCAGGTCAGCGCCGGGGTGTTGCGCTGGATCTTGGCGGCCTCCTTTTTAGCCATGGCCGTCTGGATGCTGGTGCCCGACAAGCTGGAAGACGACGGCGACGCTCAGCCCCCGCGTTGGGGCGTTTTTGCCACGACGGTGCTGATGTTTTTCCTGGCCGAGATGGGCGACAAGACTCA
This sequence comes from Polaromonas sp. YR568, assembly GCA_945871335.1. Next base: position 4,351 of record CAMBWM010000022.1, read on the forward strand.
GATTGCCACCGTCATGTTGGCCGCGCGCTTTGACACTTACCTGGCGGTGGTGGCTGGAACCACTGCCGGCATGATGCTGGCCAATGCGCCGGTGGTCTGGTTTGGCGAGCGCGTCACGCGCTTGCTTCCGCTGGTGGTGGTGCACCGTGTGTCGGCATTGATTTTTGCCGTGCTGGCTGTGCTGGCGATCTGGACACCTTTTTGATGCGCAGCCAAGCTCGGAGGTCACTCAAACAGGGGCGATATACTGCAACACAGCGCCGATTTGCACAGCTTGCGGGCGCTTAAAAAGTACTGCTAAAGACGATGCCCATGAACCCGGAATCGCTTTAGCGAGGCCGGGTTTTTGTTTTTTTTGCAGGTGATTTTTTGACCCTCGTCGCCACACCGCTGAGCATGCATTTCGAAGCCGCGTTGCCCCTGCGAAGCGGCGCTTCGGTTCGTGCTTACGACCTGAGCTATGAAACTTACGGCACGCTCAACGCCGGTAAATCGAACGCCGTGCTGGTCTGCCATGCGCTCAATGCATCCCACCATGTAGCCGGCGTTTACCTTGACGACGCCGGCGCAGTGAAACCCAAGTCCGAAGGCTGGTGGAGCACGATGATCGGCCCTGGCAAGCCGGTCGATACCGACCGTTTCTTTGTGATCGGCGTGAATAATTTGGGCTCTTGCTTCGGCTCAACAGGACCGATGCAGATCAACCCGGACACGCAGCAAATTTATGGTGCCGATTTTCCGGTGGTCACCGTAGAAGACTGGGTCGATGCGCAGGCAAGGTTGCTGGACGCCATGGGCATTGAGACCCTGGCCGCCGTGATGGGCGGCAGCCTGGGCGGTATGCAGGCCCTGGCCTGGACGCTGCAATACCCTGACCGGGTGCGGCACGCGGTGGTGGTCGCCAGCGCGCCCAACCTGAACGCCGAAAACATCGCTTTCAACGAAGTTGCGCGCCGCGCTATCACCACCGACCCCGACTTCCACGGCGGCCACTTTTACCGCCACGGCGTACTGCCAAAGCGCGGCCTGCGCATTGCCCGCATGATCGGCCACATCACCTACTTGAGTGACGATGTGATGAACGAAAAATTCGGCAGGGAACTAGCCCCCACGCTTGTCGCTTCGCGTACTGCGCTGCCCCCCGAGGGGGCGCTGCGCCTGCAGACCGGCGAAGCCGGTTCCGCGGCCCCTGCTGGTGGAGAAAACTCCTCTGCACGGGCTTATTTGTATTCGACGCAGGACGTTGAGTTCCAGATTGAAAGTTACTTGCGCTACCAGGGCGATAAGTTCAGCGAATACTTTGACGCCAATACTTACTTGCTGATCACACGGGCGCTGGATTACTTTGATCCGGCCGGCGCCTAGGGGGGCAACTTGAGCCAGGCCTTGGCCAAGGCCAGTGCCAAGTTTTTACTGGTTAGCTTCACGACTGACTGGCGTTTTGCGCCGGCGCGCAGCCGCGAGATTGTCAAGGCCTTGCTCGACAACCAGCGCGACGTGAGCTACGCCGAGATTGATGCGCCACACGGCCATGACGCCTTTTTGCTCGAGGATACGCGCTACCTGAGTGTGGTGCGCGCCTACTTCAACAGCAAGGTGGCCGCATGAACGCCGCGCACACCGTATCGCGCCCCGTGCTCAAGGAGGCCTCGCCAGATCTGCTGTCTATTGCCCGCCTGGTGCCGCAGGGCGCTCGCGTTCTCGACCTGGGTTGCGGTACCGGCGAATTGCTGGCGCACCTGATCCGCGAACGTGGCTGTTCGGGTTATGGCGTCGAGCTTGACGACGGCAATGTGCAAGCCTGTGTGGCGCGCGGCGTCAACGTGATCCAGCTTAACCTCGAAGACGGCTTGAGCATGTTCGGCGACCGCTCGTTTGACGTGGTCTTGCAGATTGACACCTTGCAGCACTTGCGCAACGCCGAGGTGATGCTGCGCGAAACCGCCCGCGTGGGTCGCATGGGCATTGTGGCGTTTCCTAATTTTGGTCACTGGCCCAACCGTCTGGCCGTGATGCGCGGGCGTATGCCGGTGACCAAGGTGCTGCCTTACCAGTGGTATGACACGCCCAACATCCGCGTCGGCACTTTGCAGGATTTCGAAGCACTTGCTTTGAAAAACGAGCTGAAAATTCTGGACCAGTTCGGCCTGCAGAACGGGCACGAAGTCCGCTTCTGGCCGAACGGGCGGGCCAGTCGTGCGGTATTCAAAGTGCAGCGCAGATGAGCCAGGAGGTCCCGGCGCAGACGGTTTTGGCCGTGCCATTTCGACAGGCGCTGCGCTTTTGGTTGCACTTGGGCTTCATCAGCTTTGGCGGGCCGGCCGGACAGATCGCCATCATGCACCGAGAGCTCGTTGAGCGGCGTGGCTGGATCTCTGAAAAACGATTTTTGCATGCGCTCAATTTCTGCATGCTCTTGCCCGGGCCCGAAGCCCAGCAACTGGCCACTTACTTGGGTTGGCTCATGCACAAAACGCGCGGCGGCATTGCGGCCGGGGTGCTGTTTGTATTGCCTTCGCTGCTCATGCTGATTGCGCTGAGTTGGCTGTACATGGTTTACGGCACGCAGCCCTTGGCGGCAGGTGTTTTGTACGGCATCAAGCCGGCGGTAGTGGCGATCGTGATGCACGCACTCCACCGGCTCGCCAGCAAGACCTTGGGCGACCCGCGATGCCTTCCGGTGCCCTGGGCGATTGCGTTCAGCAGTTTTGTGGCCCTGTCGTTTTTTGCGGTGCCATTTCCAGCCGTGGTGCTGGCTGCTTTGTTGGTGGGCGTGCTGTTGGCGCGCTGGGCCCCCAGTGCGATGGCCGGCGCCGTCAAGCAAACGCCACGCCAAGCAGACGGACAAGCCGCTGGGATGATGCTGGAGGCGTCGCCATTGCCCGAACATGCCCGCTTTAAGCGCTCGCGTTTGGCGTGGGTGCTGTTGGCGGGTGCCTTGCTGTGGAGTATGCCCATGGCTGCGCTGTTGTGGTGGCAGGGCTGGAGCGGCACCTTGACGCAGATGGGCTGGTTTTTCAGCAAGGCGGCCATGCTGACCTTCGGCGGTGCGTATGCGGTCCTGCCCTACGTGAACCAGGCTGCGGTTGAGCAGTACCAGTGGCTCAGTACGGCCCAAATGATGGACGGCCTGGCGCTGGGTGAAAGCACACCGGGGCCGCTCATCATGGTGGTGGCTTATGTGGCGTTTGTGGGTGGCTGGCTCAAGCAGGTGGCTGGCCCTGACGCCCTGTTTCAGGGGGCGGCGTTAGCCGCTTGCGTGGCGACCTGGTTCACCTTTTTGCCTTCTTTCATATTTATTCTGGCGGGCGGGCCTTGGGTGGAGTCAACGCGCGGTAATGTGCGGCTGACAACACCCTTGGCGGCGGTCACGGCCGCCGTGGTGGGTGTGATCGCCAACCTGGCGCTCTACCTTGTTTTGGCGGTGGCGTATCCTGTAACGCCGGTCGGCGCGCATCCCTTGTGGTCGCTGCAAGTCGACGCTTGGGCTTTGTTGCTGGTGCTGGCCGCCGCGCTGGCCTTGTGGCGGCTAAAGTGGAGTGTCTTGCAAGTGATAGGCGCTTGTGCGCTGGCCGGCTTGGCTTTGCGATGGCTGGGCCTGGCCTGAACGCCCCTCTAACAACAAAATCAAACAAATGGACGCCCTAACGTGAACGCCCCGCCCTCCACTACAAGCCCCTTGAGTCCGCCAGGATTGGCTGAACGCTTGTTCGGGTCGTGGGTGCGCCGTGTGAGTGCGCAGACCTTGCGCGCCGACGTTCTGGCGGGTTTGTTGGGCGCGGTGCTGGTGCTGCCACAGGGCATTGCCTTTGCTACGCTGGCCGGCTTGCCACCCGAGTACGGTCTTTACACGGCCATCGTGCCGTGCATTGTGGCCGCGCTTTGGGGTTCGAGCTGGCATGTCATGTCGGGCCCGACAAATGCCAACTCACTGGCGCTGTTTGCCATGCTGTCGCCGCTGGCGTTGGCCTTCAGCCCGGCTTACATACAGCTGGCGCTGGCCGTGACGGTGATGGTCGGCCTCATGCAATGGCTGATAGGTGCGCTGCGCCTGGGCTCGCTGGCCAACTTTATTTCGCCATCTGCGTTATTTGGTTTTACGGCCGGTGCGGCGCTGCTGATTGCGGTGCATGCGCTGCCGGAGCTGCTTGGCCTACCGGGCCCGGATCAGCATGGTGTGGCGGCTTTGCTGACCCACGTGGCCACGCATGCGTCTGCGGCGCAACCGGCGGCGCTGGCCATCGCCGCCGTCACGCTGATGGTGGCACTGGGGCTTAAGCGCTGGCGGGCGAACTGGCCTTACATGTTGGCGGGGCTGGCCAGCGCCACCTTGGCGGCTTGGTTGGGTGCCGGTTATGGGGCGCTGCAGGCTGCACCGGGGGCCGCGTCCTTGGGCTTGCGCACCGTTGGCAGCATGGCGGTGCCCTGGCCTAAGTTTGTGGTGCCGCAAATCAGCTGGTCTATGGTGCCAGAGTTGCTGGGGCTGGCGTTTGCATTGACCATCGTGGCACTGGGGCAGGCCATCGCTATTGCCAAGGCTGTGGCCACCAAGTCGGGGCAGCGTATCGATGCCAACCGAGAATTTAGAGGCCAGGGCCTGTCCAATATCGTCGGCGGGTTTTTTTCGTCCTACGTGTCTTGCGGCTCTATGAACCGCTCGATGCCTAATTTACAAGCCGGGGCATGTACGCCGCTGGCGGCGGTATTTTCGGCCTTGCTTTTGCTGGCCTTGGTCGCGCTGAGTGCGCCGCTACTGGCGCAAATTCCTATGGCGGCGCTGGCCGCTTTGCTGCTGCTGGTGGCTGTCTCGCTGCTCGATCTGCCGCGTTGGCGGCAGTTGCTGCAGCTCAGTCGCACCGAATTCGCCGTGGCGCTGGCCACCACGGTGGCAACGGTCACGATACGTTTGGAAATCGCTATTTTGCTGGGCACCCTGTTGTCACTGATGTCATTTTTGTACCGCACCGCACGCCCTGCTATGCGCACGTTGGGTTTTGACAATGCAAGTGAAGACCGCCAGTTGGTGGTGATTGACGACCCCGCCGCTGCGACTGTGCAACCCCTGCCTGAGTGCCCGCAACTCAAACTTTTGCGCATGGAGGGCGAGGTTTATTTTGGCGCCACGCAGCACGTGGCAGACACACTGCATGCGCTGCGCCATGCGGCCCAGCCGCAAAAGCATTTGCTGGTGATGGGTAAAAGCATGAACTTCATTGACCTGGCCGGTGCAGAGCTGTGGGAGGCCGAGCTCAACGCCCGTCGCGCTATGGGCGGAGACCTTTATTTTCACCGGCCACGCCATGAGGTGATCCGCATGTGGGGCACCACCGGCTTCACACGGCTGCTCGGCCCGGAGCATCAGTTCCCTGACAAGCGCACAGCAATTGCCACCATCTTCAGCAAGCTCGACCCTGACATCTGCCGCAGCTGCAAGGCGCGGGTGTTCTGGGAGTGCCAAAGCGCACCAGGTCCGGCCGATTCCCGTTAGAGTCTCACCATCTTGTTCCTTTTTTGTCAGGAGCCTTCATGACCGCCCGTCTGCCTTCTTCTGTTCTTAACGCCGGCACCGCTTTAGACCAGGTCAGCGCCCAATGGGACGGTGATATCGTGCGCCAGATCAGTGAGTACATCGCCATCCCAGCCAAGTCACCAGGTTTTGACGGCGACTGGGCACAACATGGCTTCATCGACACGGTGGTGCGCAACGCGGCCAGCTGGATCGAAGCGCAAAAAGTCGAAGGCCTGACGCTTGAAATTGTGCGCTTACCCGGCCGCACGCCGGTGCTGTTTTTTGAAGTACCGGCCACGCGCGCCGCTGTGCCAGGGCAGACGCCGCAAACGGTTCTGATGTACGGCCACTTGGACAAGCAGCCAGAGTTCAGCGGCTGGCGTGCCGACCTCGGGCCCTGGACGCCCAGCTACCAGGACGGCAAGCTCTACGGCCGCGGTGGCGCTGACGACGGCTATGCAGCCTACGCCAGCATCGCGGCCATTCAGGCGCTCAAAAGTCAGCAAGTGGCGCACCCGCGCATAGTTGGTTTGATTGAGACCTGCGAAGAAAGCGGCTCTTACGACTTGCTGCCGTATGTTGATGCTTTGCGCAGCCGGCTTGGCGATGTGGGTCTGGTCATCTGCCTGGACTCGGGCGCCGGCAACTACGACCAGCTCTGGCTCACCACCAGTTTGCGTGGAATGGCCTCGGGCACGCTGAAGGTCCAGGTGCTGACCGAGGGCATTCACTCTGGCGACGCCAGCGGACTGGTGCCGTCGAGCTTTCGCATCATGCGCCAAGTCCTGGACCGGCTCGAGGACAGCGCAACCGGCCGACTGCTCCCAGCCAGTTTTCATTGCGAGGTGCCCGCTGACCGCCTGGCGCAGGCGCAGGCTACGGCAGCGATTCTGGGAGACGAAATTTACAAACGTTTTCCCTGGGCGCATTACGACTGCGGCGGCTCGACCAGCTTCACCCTGCCAACCACCACCGACCCGGTTGAGGCGCTGCTGCAGCGCACTTGGCGACCCACTCTCAGCGTGACCGGCGCAGAGGGCTTTCCGGCCCTGAAAGACGCCGGCAATGTGCTGCGACCTTACACCGCCTTCAAGCTCTCGCTGCGCTTGCCGCCACTGGTCGACGCTGCGCAGGCCGTGCAGGAACTCAAGGCCTTGCTCGAAGACAATGCGCCCTACCAAGCCAAGGTGACTTTTGAGGGCGGTGGCGGCGCCACCGGCTGGAATGCACCTAGCTCTACGCCCTGGTTTGACAATGCGCTGGACGGCGCTTCGCAGGCTTTCTTTGGCGCGGGTTGCGGCACCATCGGGCAGGGCGGCACCATTCCGCTCATGAACATGCTCAGCCAGGGTTTTCCCAAGGCGCAGATGATGGTGTGCGGCGTGCTCGGCCCCAAGAGCAACGCCCATGGCCCCAATGAGTTTTTGCATGTGCCGTATGCCAAAAAACTCACAGCGGCAGTGGCGTACGTGATGGCGCAGATGCCCGGCTAATGAGCTTGGCGCCAGCGACCCTGAGCCCTTTCGTCGCAGCCGACGGTCAGGCCTTGATGCTGCATGACTGGCCGGCGCCACCAGGCGCGCCGCGCGCGCAAGTACTGCTGGTGCACGGCTTGGGAGAACACGCTGGCCGCTACGCCCAATTGGCCTGCGAACTTCACGAATGGGGCTTTGCCGTACGCGCTTATGACCAGCGCGGCCACGGTTTGTCGGACGGTCCGCGCGGAGGCCTGACGCACGACACCGTCTTGCTCGACGATTTGGCTGCGGTGATCGATGCGACCCGGAGTATGCAGCTGCGGCTTGGTCAACAAGGCTTGCCCTTGATCTTGATCGGCCACAGCTTGGGCGGTCTGGTCGCCAGCCGCTTTGTCAGTTTGCAGTTGCGCCCCGTCGAAGCCTTGGTTATGTCGTCGCCGGCGCTGGACCCGGGCCTGAGTGCATTACAAAAATTTCTGGTTGCCACCTTGCCAACCATCGCGCCGAACTTGCGCGTCAACAACGGACTGGACCCGCGTTATTTGTCACACGACCCGGCGGTCGTGGCCGCCTACCGGGCCGATCCTCTGGTACATCCGAAAATCTCAGCGCGGCTGGCGCGCTTCATTGCCATGGCCGGTCCGGCGACGGTGGCGGCCGCGGCGCATTGGTGCGTGCCAACTTTACTGCTTTACGCGGGCGCAGACCGCCTGGTGAACCCCGCCGGCAGCCGGGCGTTTGCCGCTGTGGCCGGCGCATCGCCGCAGGTCCCGCCGGGCATCCTGAGCGCGCAAGCGTTCGAGTTGCTTTACCACGAGATTTTCAACGAGGCTCCGTCCGCTGCTGCGGCCGTGCGCGCGGCGCTCAAGACTTGGCTGGACGCCCGCTTCTGACCGGCGCTCATGCCACCGCCGGTTGCCGCTGCTTCCAGGCCAGCCAGACCAGGGCCACACCAATCATGCCCAGCGGCAGCAGCGAGCCCAGGTTCAGTAGCGCCCAGCCCTGCGTGGTCACTAGCACGCCTGAGGCCAGTGAAGACAGCGCCATCACGGCAAAGACACAAAAGTTCAGCGCGCCCTGCGCCTTGTCTTTTTCTTCGGGCCGGTAGGTGCTCAGCGCCAACGTGGTGCTGGCGGTGAACAGAAAGTTCCAACCCACACCCAGTAAAAACAGAGCCGCCACAAAATTGTGTAGCTGCACACCCGACAGCGCGACCAGCACGCAGGCCGCATTGAGCGCCAGTCCGACGGCCATGATGGGCAGGGCGCCGAATTTCTTGATCAGGTGGCCGGTGAAAAAACCAGGCGCAAACATGCCGATCACATGCCCCTCCAGCACCAGCGCCGTGTCTGAAAATGGCAGGCCGCAGAGCTGCATCGCAATTGGTGTGGAGGCCATTAACAGGTTCATCACGCCGTAACCGAGCGCACCGGCCGATGCCGCCACGATGAAGACCGGCTGGCGCATGATCAAGCTCAAAGGGCGGCCGCCCGCGCTGGCCGGCCCTTTGGGCGGGGCCGGCGGAAAGTCAATGACGGCCAGCAGCAGCATGGCCAGCAGGGCCACGCCGGCCAGCGCCAGGTAGGCGCCGGCAAAAGGCACAGTGGTCAAACTGCGCGTGGCGGCGGCCAGGTTGGGCCCGGCAATCGCACCCAGCAGGCCGCCGGCCATCACCAGCGAGATGGCCTTTTCCTTGAAGGCGGGTGCTGCCAGCTCAGCGGCTGCAAAGCGATAAAGCTGAGCGTTAGCGCTGTAGTAACCAGCCACCAGGGTGGCGGTCACCAGAAGCCAGAACTGGCTGCTGTAGGCGGCCCAGGCGCACAGCAGGGCCGAGGCCAGGCCTACCAGCAGCCCGAGCTGGAAAGAGGTTTTGCGACCAAAGCGTTGTTGGGTACGCGCCACCGGCCCGGTGGAAAGCGCACCGCCGACCACATAGCCCATCACCGGCAAGGTCGCCATCCAACCCAGCGGCGCCAAGCTCAGCCCAACCAGGCCGTTGATGGCGATGAAGGTCACGTTGTTGGTCAGGAAAAGCCCTTGGCACAGCGTGAGAAGCCAGAGATTTTTATTCATATGTTTTATTTTTGATTGGACAACTGTCTGCAGAGGCTTGACTTCAAAGCTGCAACGCCAGCAACAGTGCCGCCAGCGCGGCAGTTTCTGCGCGCAGCACGCGTGCGCCCAGGGTGACGGGCACAAAACCATGGGCTGCGGCCAGCGCCTCTTCGGCCGGACTCAGCCCGCCTTCGGGGCCGCTTAAAAAGATCACCGGCGCCGCTGTTGGCACGCGCGCCAAGGCCTGGCCCAGCGGCATGCTGCCATCGGCCAGCGACAGCAGGCAGCGCAGTGCCGGAGCTTTCAGGTCGACCGGGGACAAGGACTTGAGCCATGCCCCGAGGTCTTGCACAGGCGCTACGGCGGGCACACGGTTGCCGCCGCACTGCTCGCAAGCGGCCACCGCCACGGACTGCCAGTGCTTTTGTTTTTTGTCGGCCCGCTCGCCCGCCAGGCGCAAAACGCTGCGGCTGGTGTGCAGCGGCTGTAGGCCGGCCACGCCCAGCTCAGTGGCTTTCTCGACCAGCCAGTCCATGCGTTCGTTGGCCGGCATGCCCAGTGCCAAGTGCACGGCGCGGCCTGCTTCGCGCTCATCACTGCGGTGTGCGCCCAGTGTCACCTCGACATCGCTGCGGCCCATGTGGGTGATGGTGGCGTCCCACTCGCCACCCCGGCCGTTGAACAGCGTGATCTCGTGGCCCGGTTGCAGGCGCAGCACCTGCACGTGGCGCGCCGTGCCCTCGGGCAGGCTGAGTGCGGCGCCGGCGGCCATCGTCACATCGGCAAAAAAGCGGGCACTCAAAACGTGTAGCCCACGCGGGTTTCATTGCCCTCGATCTCGTCGAGCAGCACCATCAGGGGCCCTAGCTGCCGGTAACGCGAAGCTGTGCTGCGCGCGTACTTGATGAATCGCGGCGTGTCGGCCAAGTAATGCGGCTTGCCGTCGCGCAGCGTGAGCCGCGCAAAAATGCCGAGGATTTTCAGGTGGCGTTGCAAGCCCATCCATTCCACGGCGCGGTAAAACTCGCCAAAGTCGTCACCCACTGGCAAGCCGGCCGCGCGGGCTTTTTGCCAGTAGCGTATGGTGATGTCAAGCACAAATTCCTCGTCCCAGCTGAGGAAAGCGTCACGCATCAGGCTGGCGATGTCGTACGTAATTGGGCCATAAACCGCGTCCTGGAAATCCAGTACCCCAAGCCTGGAGGACAGCAAAGAATCGGCCGGGCCTACGGTGGGGGCCATCAGTCCCGCCGCCGGGCCGCCCCAAGGAGGGACAGCCCCCTCGGGGGGCAGCGCAGTACGCGCAGCGACAAGCGAGGGTGCCATCAAGTTCCGTGGCATGAAGTCGCGGTGCACGAAGACGCGGGCGCCGCCCAGCGAATTTAAGTTACTGTCCTTAATTTGCGAAAAGAAGCCGGCCAGTTTTTCCTGCAGGCCTGCGTCCACCGTGATGCCGCGGTGCTTGGCGACGTACCAGTCGGGAAAAAGTTGCAGTTCGCGCGACAGCAGGGCATCGTCATAGGCCGGCAAGACCCCCGGGCGTGACGAGAGTTGCCAGGCAATCAGCGCGTCCACCGCGTCCATGTACATCTGGTGAACCGTTGAGCCTGAGGGGGGGAAGGGCTGCAGTGGCGTTTGCAGCTGGATCACCTGCATCATGGTCTGCGAGCCCAGGTCACTGAGCAGCATGAAGCCTTGCGCTTCGTCCCATGCCAGCACGCGCGGCGCGTTCAGCCCGGCTTCGGTCATTAGCGCGGCGATTTTGACGAAGGGCGCGCAGTCTTCGAGCGCCGGTGGCGCGTCCATGATGATGCAGCTGCCCATGCTTTGGTCAACGCGATCAACGCGAAAGTAGCGCCTGAAGCTGGCGTCGGCTGAGGCAAGTCGCAGCGTGGCTGGCGCAAGCTGGCAGGCCGCACTGGTGGCACTTAGCCATTGGGCGAAGAGGGCAGCCCGCGCCGGGTCGCTCCAAACGATATCCGCGGTGCTGTCAGGGTTGGCAGAAAAGGGGGTCATGGATAATCAGTTGCAAATCGACAAACCGGGTTTATCTCACATTCACGATGCATTGTGCGTCTCGCTCTTTCTCTATTGTCGCCGCGCCTTGGGCGGCACTGCGTCTGGTCGGCCTGGTCTTGCTGCCGAGCGCTTGCCTGTGGGCCCAAAGCCTGCCGCCCGAGCCGCTTGCCGGGGGCTTGCGCGCGCCCTTAAAACGCACGCCGTTGCTGAAGGAGACGCCGGCTGTGGGCCCGGGCAACGAGGTGCCAACCTTCGTCTTTGGCGATCAAATCAGCGGCCGCCCCGAGCTTGACAGCCTGATTGAGGGTAACGCAGAGATGCGTCGCGGCAAGACGGCACTGCGCGCTGACCGTATAGAGTATTTCCAGCCCGATGACTTGCTGAAGTCGCGCGGCAATGTGCGCGTAGGTAATGCCGGCAACCAGTATTGGGGCCCGGCGCTGGAACTCAAGCTGGACAGTTTCGAGGGCACTTTTACGAGGCCCGGTTACCGCTTCGTGTCTGGTGGTAACGGGGAGGCGCAGCGGGCTGATTTTGTCAGTGAAAAGCGTATGTTTGCGTGGCAGGGTAGCTACACCACCTGTGAGCGTGACAACGAGGCCAGCTGGCTACCCGCCTGGCAGCTGCGCGGCCAGCGCTTCTACTTTGACTTTGAGACCGAAATTGGCGAGATCACCGGCGCTACAGTGCGCTTCCAAGATGTGCCCTTACTCCATTGGCCTGGCACGCTGAGTTTTCCGCTCAGCAACAAGCGCAAGTCCGGCGTTCTTTCGCCCACCTATGCGCTGGACTCCACCAGCGGTGTGTCCGTCACGGTGCCGTATTACTTTGATATCGCGCCCAATCGCGATGCCTCGGTGACGCCCACTTACATGACCAAGCGCGGCGTCAACCTTGTCAACGAATTCCGCTATCT
>CAMBWM010000023.1 GCA_945871335.1 Polaromonas sp. YR568
TGGGCCTCGGCCATGAAGGCCGCACCGCCTTCTTGGCGACAGGTCACAAATTCGATTTGGCCGCGCCGGGCGTGCATGCCGTCCAGCACGGCCAGATAGCTTTCGCCCGGAACGCCAAAGGCATGGGTCACGCCCTGGGCAATCAGGCAATCAACAAGAAGGTGGCCGGCAATTTGTGTCTTCATGGCCGATATTGTGCCGCCGTCGCAGGCCCTTGGGTTCAGGCGCTTCGCAAGGCCAGGGGACCGCGACGCACCCGCTGAATACTCAAAGCGCTACACACCAGCAAGCCTTGCATCAGCGCGAGCCCAAGCAATACCCACAGGAAATGCCCTCGGTCCATCATCCACCCGAACATCAAGGGGGAAACTGCTTGACCAATATCCAGGCCGGCATAGACCACGCCATAGACCCGGCCTGAGGCGTTAGCAGGGGTGGCGCTTTTGATCAACAGGTCGCGCGACGGTGCAGCCAAACCTGATACAAAACCCATCAGGCCAAACAGCACCGGGACACCGGCAGCCGGCACCTGCCCCAGTGCCAGCCATAAACTCAAACCGACAGCCAAGGTAAAGCCGGTTACCACTACTTTTTCAGAACGCGCAGGATTGACTGCCAAAAAACCGCCGCTGGCCATGCCGGCAGCACTGGCCAGCATGTAAACCGACAGGCAAATCGCCACCAGCGACAGGGGTACATCATGCAACTGCCTGGCAGCTTCAGGGGCAAAAGCATTGACAAGGCCAAGCGCGATGGCGTAAATGAAGAAAAATCCAAAGCACATCCAAACAGCCGGAATTTTTAAAAAATCCATGGATTTGTCCCCGGCCTCTGCGCGTGGGGCGGCAACTGATGGCAAAGCCAGCTTTTGACGCTGCGACACCACCACCAACAGCACAGCAAAAACCAATGCGGCAGCCACCAGCAGCGCAGTACGCCAAGAAAAAGCCAGAGTCAGTCCGACAACCAGCGCAGGCGCCACAGCCCAGCCCAAGCTGCCTGAAATACCGTGGGCGCTGTACGCATGCCCCAGCCTGCTTGCACTGACGCGCCGGTTGATCAGGGTGTAATCAACCGGATGAAACACACCATTACCAACACCGGCCAACACAGCAAAAAACGCTAACATCCAGTAGCTGTTACTCAGGGCATAGCCCAGGCAAGACAGGCCGAGCAAACCCAAACCTGCAAAAAGAATCGGACGCGGCCCGAGCCGGTCTACAAAAAAACCAGAAACAGCTTGTACAGCACAAGAAACGATGAAAAAAATGGTCATCAAAAACCCCAGCTCAGCATAGCTGGCGTTGATGTCGTCTTTGAGCCAAGGGAACAGAGGCGGCAGCAGCAACTGACTGAAATGGCTCATCATGTGGGCCAAACTGACCAGGCTAATCAGTTGCACGTCCTGCTTGAACGTAGGGGCTAGGGGTTGAAGATGGGGCGGTACAGATGTCGGCATGCATGTATCGTAGCGCGCCAAAAGGGACTTTAGGAACAGCGACTTGTGCGCATTAAAAAAACCACTTGATCAAGCGCATGGCCGTTTTAAAGCGTGACCCATAAGGTGGATAAAACAAATCAACCCTTGACGAGGATGAGGAGAGCATGACGGATTTTTGCTGACTGAACCGCAGAAACCCGGTGATGCCATGGTAAGCCCCCCAGCCGCTGTCCCCGACACCGCCAAACGGCAGGTTATTGTGGGCAATGTGCGTGAGCGTGTCGTTGATACAGACACCACCGCTGAGGGTGCCGGCCAGCACCTGGGCTTGCGCCAAAGGGTTCCGGCCGAACCAGTAAATCGCCAAAGGGCGAGGTCGCTCATTGATGTCAGCGATAGCCTGCCCCAATGTGTCGTAAGGTAGCACCGGCAGCACAGGACCGAAGATTTCTTCTTGCATGAGTTGCATCTGAGGCTGCGTGTTCAGTACCAGCACCGGCAGCATTTGCCTGCTGTCGGATACCGCAGGCAATGCGGCCGTCTGGTTGACCGTCACCAAACGCGCACCTTTAGTTTGCGCGTCATTGAGCAAAGCTTTGAGTCGGTCGAAATGCCTGTCGTTGATGATCGAAGCGTAATCCGGATTGCCCTGAACGACAGGGAAAAGCTGAGCCACAGCGCGAGCGAAAGCCGCTGCAAACGCTTCCTCCAGACCGCGGGGCACCAGCACGTAATCGGGTGCAATGCAGGTCTGCCCGGCATTGAGCAGCTTGCCGTGTGCAATTTTCAGAGCAGCTGAGTCCATGTCTGCAGACGCGTCCAGAATGCAAGGCGACTTACCGCCAAGCTCCAGAGTCGTCGGTGTCAAATTGGCGGCGGCGGTCAGCGCCACTTTTCGGCCGGTCTCGGTGGAGCCGGTGAAAATCAAATGGTCAAAAGGCAGGCGAACAAAATCAGCTGCCAAGGCTGCGTCACCCAGCACCCCACAAAACTCGTCTGGTGCAAAGAACTTTGCCACTAACTCGCACAGCAAGGCGCTGGTCAAAGGCGTCAACTCGCTGGGCTTGAGCATGACGCGGTTGCCGGCCGCAAGCGCTGTAAGGGCCGGTGCCAGTGCCAGCTGAACAGGGTAGTTCCAGGGGGCCACAACGCCCACCACGCCCAGTGGTTGCCGCATCAAATAGGCTCTTGATGGCAACAAATGCAGCGGTGTGGCCACTTTTTCGGGCTTCATCCATCGCGACAAAGACTTCAGGGTTTGCGCCAGCATGGAGCGCAGCAAAAGCATGTCGGCGACTTGCGTCAACTGGGCTGAACGCACGCCGAAGTCAGATTGCACTGCAGCGGCCAAATCTGCCTCGTGTCCATCAATCAAAGCTTGCAGACGCTGCAAACGATCTCGCCTGACGGCCTGCGACACCTCTAAACCTTGGCGGCTGGCCCGGTGTTGGGTTTCAAAAAGCTGGCCCATGGCGCCAATGGTGGTGTTTGGTAGCATCAAGTCGATCCTAAGTCGCTAAGTTCTAGCTTCAATTACAGCATCAAGAACAAATGCAGTGTCGGCAAGGTGAATTGCGTTTAAGTTGTTATCTCGGCTTGCAACACTGCCTGGCTAAAACTGAAGACGCCCGGGTCTCGTATCGGGTCCACATCCACCGCGATGGCGCTCTTGGGTGGAAAGCGACCCTCCAGCAGCAACTTTGACAACGGGTTTTCAATTCGCTG
Source organism: Polaromonas sp. YR568 (assembly GCA_945871335.1). The sequence goes on from CAMBWM010000023.1 coordinate 3,167, forward strand.
CTGAATCGCCCGCTTGAGCGGACGCGCACCGAACACAGGGTCGAAACCGACCTTGGCCAACTCAGCAATTGCCGCCTCTGAAACATTCAGGTGCAAGTCCATCTTTTGCAAGCGGTCAAGCAAAACCTTGAGCTGAATGCGCGCGATGGATTCAATGTTACTGGCGTCCAGTGAATGAAACACCACCGTCTCGTCGATACGATTGAGAAATTCAGGTCGGAAATAATTTTTCAACTCGTCCGTCACCGCATCTCGAACGTCTTCGTAAGGCTTGCACACCATCGACTGGATGATGGGCGAGCCGATATTGCTGGTCATAACGATCACAGTGTTTTTGAAGTCCACTGTACGGCCCTGTCCGTCAGTCAGGCGCCCGTCGTCGAGCACTTGCAGCAGAACATTGAAAACGTCGGGATGAGCCTTTTCGATCTCGTCGAGCAGCAGCACACTGTAGGGCTTGCGACGGACAGCCTCGGTCAGATGGCCCCCCTCCTCGTAGCCCACATAGCCGGGCGGCGCGCCGATCAATCGGGCCACCGAATGCTTTTCCATAAACTCGCTCATGTCCACGCGAATCAGATGATCTTCGCTGTCAAACATAAAGCCAGCTAACGCCTTACAGAGCTCGGTCTTGCCCACGCCGGTCGGGCCCAGAAACAAAAATGAACCTGTCGGCCGATTCGGGTCGCTCAGACCGGAGCGCGAGCGGCGTATGGCGTTGGCCACTGCGCCAATGGCCTCGTCCTGGCCAACCACCCGGTCATGCAGCTTGGTCTCCATTTGCAGCAACTTGTCACGCTCGCCTTGCATCAGTTTGCTCACCGGAATGCAGGTGGCCCGGGCGACGACCTCGGCAATTTCTTCAGCGCCCACCTGGGTGCGCAGCAATTGCGGAACTTTGTTGGCGCCCTTTTGGTCTTCGGTCGCCTGGGCTTGCTTTAAGCGTTTTTCTAACTCAGGCAGCTTACCGTACTGCAACTCGGCGACTTTATTGAAGTCGCCCTTGCGGGTAAATTCTTCAATCTGAAAACGGATGCGATCGATTTCTTCCATCACATCTTTAGAGCCTAATGCCTGTGCTTTTTCAGCCTGCCAGATCTCGTCAAGGTCAGAGATTTCTTTTTGCAGTTTGACGATCTCATCTTCAATTAAGCCAAAACGCTTTTGCGAGGACTCGTCTTTTTCGCGACGCACCGCTTCGCGCTCAATTTGCAATTGAATCAAACGCCTGTCCAGCTTGTCCATCACCTCAGGCTTAGAGTCCATTTCGATCTTGATTTTGGCTGCCGCCTCATCAATCAGGTCAATCGCTTTGTCCGGCAAAAAGCGGTCTGTGATGTAACGATGACTGAGTTCGGCAGCAGCGACGATGGCCGGGTCAGTGATCTGCACGCCGTGGTGAACTTCGTATTTTTCTTGCAGTCCCCGCAAGATGGCAATCGTTGCTTCGACGGTGGGCTCACCCACCAGAATCTTTTGAAAGCGTCGCTCCAACGCGGCGTCTTTTTCAATGTACTTGCGGTACTCATCCAGCGTGGTGGCGCCTACGCAATGCAACTCGCCGCGCGCCAACGCCGGCTTGAGCATGTTGCCCGCGTCCATAGCGCCCTCAGCCTTGCCGGCGCCGACCATGGTGTGCAACTCGTCAATAAAGACAATGGTCTGGCCCTCGTCCTTGGCCAGTTCCTTGAGAACTGTTTTCAAACGTTCTTCAAACTCACCGCGAAATTTGGCACCGGCTAGCAAGGCGGCCATGTCGAGCGCGAGGACGCGCTTGCCTTTGAGTGAGTCCGGCACCTCGCCGGCCACGATGCGCTGCGCCAGGCCTTCGACGATCGCCGTCTTGCCGACGCCAGGCTCCCCGATAAGAACCGGATTGTTTTTGGTGCGTCGCTGCAGCACCTGGATGGCGCGGCGTATCTCATCGTCGCGACCGATCACTGGGTCCAGCTTGCCCATGCGGGCGCGCTCAGTCAGGTCCAACGTGTATTTTTTCAGCGCCTCACGCTGACTTTCGGCCTCGGGACTGTTGACGCCTTGACCACCGCGCACGGCATCAATCGCCACTTCAAGCGATTTGCGGGACATGCCGCCGGCTGCCGCCACCCTGCCCGCCTCAGTCTTGCTATCGCACAAGGCCAGTAAAAAAAGCTCGCCCGCTATGAACTGGTCCGCGCGTTTGAGTGCTTCCTTCTCGGTAGCCTGAAGTAACTTGGCCAGATCGGGGCTGATCTGGATCTGGTCTTGACCCTGAACTTGCGGTAATTTTTTAATAGCAGCCTCGGTGGCTGACTGCAGGCCAGGCAGGTTCACACCGCTGCGCTGCAACAAGGCACCGGGTCCGTCATCCTGATGCAGCATCGCTGCTAGCAAGTGCAAAGGCTCAATGTAGCCGTGGTCACGCCCCAAAGCCAGGGACTGGGCATCACTCAGGGCTTCTTGGAACTTGGTCGTTAATTTGTCTTGGCGCATGAAAACTCCGAGAATTTATTACTTTTTAAATGCAGGGTCTTTCCCCATATTTCAATAGGGCTGCAGCACCGGCAGTTTGACCCGCATCAAGCCTGGGCTGGTACCCCTAAAATACGGACCATGAATATTCATCAGGTCTGCGTCACTTACATCAATGAGCACGACAGGTTTTTGGTTCGCATCAATACTCGCGCTCATCAAGAGGTACGTCTTTGGTTTACACGTCGGCTCACTTTGGGCCTGCTGCCCCTGCTTCATCAAGCGGCCCGTGAGCAAGTGCGCAGCCAGGCCAAGCCTTTGAACATGGCCGACCCTCTGACCACGCAGAGGCAGCACATGCTAGACAACTTCAAGCAAGAATCTGCCAGCTACCAGAGTGACTTTAAGACCCCCTACCAGGACGATGGTGCAATCTTGCCGCTGGGTCCTGAACCTTTGTTGGTGACCGAAATCAAATTGACGCCACAGCCCAACGGTGAACTGCACATTGGCATTCTTGAAAAAATAGGCGAGCAGTCCCGCCATCTGAACATGATCCTTGATCCCACTCTCACGCGCGGTCTGGTCAGTCTGCTTGACAAAGGTATGACTAGTTCGCAATGGCTTTCCATTAAAACGACTGCTGCCTTAGCAGCTGTTACAGGCCCTGCCTCAGCACAAACGCCTGAGGCTGACACGGCTATCACAGCGCTGGAAACAGACAAACCACGTTATAAGCATTGAGCCCTGAAATGGCCATATTTCAGCCTTTGCCGGCTGGTATGGCCCAGCGGGCCATTGCTGCATCGTCGCTGACCCTGGCATCCACCCAGCGAGCACCCGCGGGTGTGACCTCTTTTTTCCAAAATGGGGCCTGGGTTTTCAGGTAGTCCATCAGGAACTCGCAGGCCTGAAAACTCTCCCCCCGGTGAGCAGATGTCACGGCCACGAGCACGATCTGATCCAAAGGCTGCAACAGACCGATGCGGTGAATCACCCGCGCAGCGCGGATGTCAAAGCGGCTCATCGCAGCATCGATCATGGCTTCTATGGCCTTTTCAGTCATGCCGGGGTAGTGCTCCAACTCCAGGCTGGCAACCTGATCGCCATCATTGCGGTCACGCACTGTGCCGACAAAACCGCAGACAGCACCGACTTGCACGTCCCCCTGTCGAAGGGCTGCGATTTCAGCGCTGAGGTCAAAGTCTTGGTGTTGGATAGCCACACGCGCTTGCATGTCAGCCTCCGGTCACCGGTGGGAAAAAAGCCACTTCACAGCCCTCATGCAAAGTGGCCGATTCATCGCACATGGTCTGGTCCAGCGCCATGCGAATGGGTTTATCGCGTGACAGTGCCTGCGCATGCACTGGGCTGAGAGCCAGCAACTCGTCGCGCAGCGCAGCGACCGACTTTCCTTGTGTCTCGCGTGTTTCGCTACTCTGGCCCAGAGTTTCGCGGATAGAGGCGAAATACTTGATGTTGACTTTCATGGCACAGCCTGAGATAGGTTCAAGTTTTGTCTCATGACAGCAGAGTTGAAAACGGCAAAAACCGAACAACATCACCCGGCCCGATGACCTGGCCTGGCGGGTTGTCGACCAAGCCGTCACCCCACACTACCGAGGTTAAAACACCTGAACTTTGGTTGTCAAACAACTCTAAACCGCCACTTGGCAGCAGCTTGACGCGCAAAAACTCGCGCCGCTTGTCAGCTTTCGGCCAGCTGAAACGCGCGACCGCAGGCATGGCAGCCGGGGCCAGTGCTGTGGCGCCTTGCAGCTTCAATACAAAGGGGCGCACCAGCAGTAAAAAAGTCACGAAGCTGGACACCGGATTACCCGGAAGGCCAATGAAATGAGCTTGCGGTGCCAAGGAACTGGCTTGTACACGACCATAGGCAAAAGGCTTGCCGGGCTTGATGGCCATCTGCCAGAGTTTCAGTTCGCCCAGCGCTTGCACGGCCGGCTTGATATGGTCTTCTTCACCCACCGAAACGCCGCCACTGGTGAGGATCAAGTCATGCGCTTGGGACGCCGCAGCCAGAGCGGCAATAGTGGCGTCGAGTTTGTCGGGCACGATGCCCAGGTCTGTGACCTCACAGCCCAGCCTGATAAGCAAAGAGCGTAAAAAGAAACGGTTCGAGTTGTAAATAGCGCCAGGCGGCATATCAGCGGGGGCCACTGTACCCGGCATCACCAGCTCGTCACCGGTAGAAAAAAGTGCCACACGCACCGGTCGGCTGACTTGCAGACGGTCAAAGCCAATGCTGGCAGCCAAGCCCAAGGCGGCAGGACCCAGACGCTCGCCACGCGCCAGCACCACGGTGCCGCTGGCAACGTCTTCGCCGCGCCGACGTATCCACTGACCGGCCGGCGGTACCACGCACACGCGCACCTGCTGTGCGTCCAGAGTTTCCACATCTTCTTGCATGACCACCGCATCAGCGCCCGGCGGCACCGGTGCACCCGTGAAAATCCGGGCGGCGCCCATGGCCTCGAGCAAATGGCCTGAGCTACCCGCCGCAATGCGCTGTGTCACCGTCAGGACGTTTGTAGCTGTCAGATCGCTACTGCGAACGGCGTAGCCATCCATTGAGCTGTTGTCATGCCCGGGAACGTTGAGGCTGGCGATCAAATCCTGCGCAAGCACACGGCCGTCGGCGTCAAAAGTCGCCACGCTCTGGCTACCGGACAAGGGCTCAGCCTGCTCAAGCAATTCGGCAAGGGCTTCGTCCAGCGCACGCAAAGGCGCTCGGGCAGGTGCAGCAGGCAAGGTGGTATCGGTCACGTCTGGTAGTTATCAGGGTTGTAGTCGAAGCGAAGCGCATTTTCAAGCAGGTAGCGGGCCACCGATGGAGCGTCGTTCAGATCGAGCACGGCAAGCGCTGTAGGCTCGGGTAAATTTTGCGGTGCGTCTGTGGCGATAGCCACCACAAAGTCGTCGTTCGGGTACAGCGCAGGCATACCGGCATAAGTATCCGTCGGGGCACGCAAAACCTCTATTTTGAGCAGGTCACTGCTTTTGAAGCCCTCCACCAGCACCCAGTCAACACCTGCGTAAAGCTCGGCAATCAGATGATGCACGTTGAGCTCAGCCGGCTGCTCGAACTCACGCATCAGCGCCAAGCGTTGATTGGAGGCGACCACCACCTCAAAAGCGCCTGCACTGCGGTGGCGGAAAGTGTCCTTGCCGGGCTGGTCGATGTTGAAGCTATGGTGCGCATGTTTGACCACAGAAACACGCAGCCCGTGCTGTTTGAGCGCCAAAATGACTTGTTCGACCAGCGTGGTCTTGCCAGAGCCTGAGTAGCCGGCAAAGCCAACAACGTTCATGTGCAATCTTCCATGAAGCCGGCACAGCCAATATGGTCAACCAGCATGGGCCACCACGTAGGCTTTGATCTGGTCCACATCGGCGGGCATGAGCTTAACGCGCTTGGGCAAGTCCTCAATGCCTTCAAAGCCGGGCGGTCTTTCTGGCGGGCGCCCCAGAGCTTGCTCGATGGTTGCAGCGAACTTGATTGGCAAAGCCGTCTCAAGCACCAGCATAGGAACCCCATCTAACAGGTGTTCACGGGCCACTTTGACGCCGTCGGCTGTGTGCGTGTCAATCACCACGTTAAAGCGGTCAAAAGTCTCACGGATGGTTTGCAGTCGGTTGGCGTGAGTGCTTTTGCCGCTTGCAAACCCGAAGCGAGTGGCCGCTTGGGTAAAAGCGGGATGCGCGCTCAAGTCAAAGAAGCCCTGCGTGCTGAGTTGACGTCCGAACAGATCCAAAGTCAGCGCCGCGTCGCGTCCGACAAGGTCAAACACAAAACGCTCGAAGTTAGAGGCCTTGGAGATATCCATTGACGGGCTGGAGGTTTCGAGCGTGTCACGCGAGTTGCGCACTCGGTAAACGCCAGTGCGGAAAAACTCATCCAGCACATCGTTTTCATTGGTAGCCACCACCAACTGAGCGATTGGTAGGCCCATCATGCGCGCCACATGACCAGCACAAACATTGCCGAAATTACCTGAAGGCACGGTGAAGCTGACCTGGCCACCGTGGGCAGATACCGGGGTTTGAAAATAACCGGCAAAGTAGTAAACCACCTGAGCCAGCAAGCGTGCCCAATTGATGGAGTTGACGGTGCCGATCTTGTAGCGGCGCTTGAACTCAAGGTCGTTAGAAACCGCCTTAACAATGTCTTGGCAATCGTCAAAAACGCCTTGAACGGCGATGTTGTGAATGTTTTCATCCATCAAGCTGAACATCTGCGCCTGTTGAAAAGGGCTCATCCGCCCGTTCGGCGAGGTCATGAAAACACGCACGCCTTTTTTGCCACGCATGGCGTACTCCGCAGCGCTTCCGGTGTCGCCGCTGGTGGCACCCAGGATGTTGAGCACTTCGTTTCGGCGAGCCAGTTGGTATTCGAACAGGTTGCCCAGCAACTGCATCGCCATGTCTTTGAAAGCCAAGGTCGGGCCATTGGAGAGCGCCTCGAGGTAAAAACCATCCTCGAGTTTTTTCAAGGGCACGATCTCTGGCGAGTTGAAAACTGCGGCTGTGTAAGTCTTGCGACACAAAGCCCGCAGATCTGTCGTCGGAATGTCGTCGATGTAAAGCGACAGGATTTCAAAAGCCAGGTCTGCGTAGCCCTGCTCCAGGTAAATTTTGCGCCAAACGCTCAGCGTTTTGGCATCAATAACCGGATAGTGCTGGGGCAGGTAAAGCCCACCATCGGGGGCCAGGCCTTCGAGCAAAATGTCGCAAAACTGCTGCGGGGTTTTGTCGCCGCGTGTCGAAACATAACGCATCAGGCCAGTTCCTCTTTGCGAATGCGTGTAATGGGCGCCAGCACGCTGGGCAGCGCTTGCATTTTGGCCATGGCCTGGTTCATGCGGTCTTCAACGCAGTCGTGTGTCAGGATGATCAGATCGGTCTGGGTAGAGCCTTCGCCACCGACCTCATCGGCTTCGCGTTGCAACACTGCGTCAATGCTGATACCGGCATCGGCCAGCAGGCCTGTGACACGGGCCAGCACACCGGCTTCGTCGGCCACCTTCAAGCGCAGGTAATAACTGGTGACCACCTCGCTCATGGGCAGCACGCGCGCATCGCTCATGGCGTCGGGCTGAAAAGCCAGGTGCGGCACGCGTTGCGCCGCATCGGCGGTATGCAGGCGCGTGATGTCAACCAGGTCGGCAATCACCGCGCTGGCCGTTGGTTCGCTGCCAGCACCTTTGCCGTAATAAAGCGTGGTGCCGACAGCATCGCCTTGCACCATCACAGCATTCATGGCACCTTCGACATTGGCAATCAGGCGCTTGGCGGGAATTAAGCTTGGATGTACGCGCAACTCAACACCACTGGCCACACGTTTGGTGATGCCCAGCAGCTTGATGCGGTAGCCCAGTTGTTCGGCGTATTTAATGTCCAGCGCGTCAAGCTTGGAGATACCTTCCACGTGGGCCTTGTCAAACTGCACCGGAATGCCAAAGGCAATGGCCGACATGATCGTGGCTTTGTGCGCGGCATCCACGCCTTCAATGTCAAAGGTCGGGTCCGCTTCGGCGTACCCCAGACGTTGCGCCTCCTTGAGCACAACATCAAAGCTCAGGCCTTTGTCGCGCATCTCGCTCAGGATGAAATTGGTGGTGCCGTTGATGATGCCGGCAATCCATTCGATGCGGTTTGCGGTCAGGCCCTCACGCAGGGCCTTGATGATGGGAATGCCACCAGCCACAGCCGCTTCAAAAGCCACCATGACGCCTTTGCGGTGGGCGGCCGCAAAAATCTCCGTGCCATGCACAGCAAGCAAGGCTTTGTTCGCTGTAACGACATGCTTGCCGGCTTCAATGGTTTCGAGTACCAATTGACGAGAAATGCCGTACCCACCAATCAATTCGATGACGATGTCAATATCGGGGTTGGCAATGATGGCGCGTGCGTCGTTGACAACTTTGACGCCAGGTCCTACAGCCGCTTGTGCGCGCACCGTGTCCAAGTCGGCCACCATGGTGATTTCAATACCGCGACCAGCGCGGCGCAGGATTTCCTCCTGATTACGGGTCAGGACATTAAACACGCCGCTGCCGACTACGCCGATGCCCATCAGGCCGACTTGAAGAGGTGGCAAATTACTAGATTTCATGATGCGATTAGGTGAGAAAAATTCAAAAGCCCGGACGACAAAAGCAATGCGCCATGCACGCGATTCTGGGCCCCTGCGGGCAAGCGGAGTCGCTTAGGCGGCTGCTTTGACCGCCGTCAAATTGGGCGTCAAGGCGTTGCGCTTGCGGTAGCTCTCCAGAAACTTGGCAACGCGGTGGATGGCTTCACGCAGGTCGTCCTCATGCGGCAAGAAAACAATCCGGAAATGGTCAGTGGTGGGCCAGTTAAAGCCCGTACCCTGTACCAGCAGCACCTTGGTCTCTTGCAACATTTCCTGAATGAAGTGCTGGTCATTGGCGATCGGGTACATCTTCGGGTCAAGCCTTGGGAACATGTACAAGGCGGCGCTCGGTTTGACGCAAGTCACGCCAGGAATGGCGGTGATGAGTTCGTGCGCCAAGTCGCGCTGACGACGCAAGCGCCCGCCCGGGCCCACCAGGTCGTTGATGCTCTGGTAGCCGCCCAGCGCGGTCTGAATCGCCCACTGGCCGGGAACGTTGGCACACAAACGCATGCTAGAAAGCATGTTCAGGCCTTCGATGTAGTCGCGGGCTCGTTTTTTGTCACCCGAGACCGCCATCCAGCCAGCTCGATAGCCGCAGGACCGGTAACTCTTGGACAGAGAGTTGAAGGTCAAGGTCAAAATATCTTCAGACAAGCTGGCGATGGCCGTGTGCTTGACGCCGTCGTAGAGCACCTTGTCATAGACCTCATCGGCAAAGATCACCAGGTTGTGCTGGCGCGCTAGTTTGATGATCTCGCCCAGCAACTCATCGGAGTAAAGCGCGCCGGTCGGGTTGTTCGGGTTGATCACCACAATCCCTTTGGTATTGCTTGTGATTTTGCGCTTGATATCGGCCAGATCAGGCATCCACCCATTGGCTTCGTCGCACAAATAATGAACCGGCGTACCACCAGAAAGACTGACCGCCGCAGTCCAAAGCGGATAGTCAGGGGCCGGGAGTAACAACTCATCACCATCATTGAGCAGCGCATTGGTGGCCATGACGATCAATTCGCTGGCGCCATTGCCCAAGTAAATATCGTCCAAGGTCACGCCCTTAACACCCTGCTTCTGCGTTTCGTGCATGACGGCTTTGCGGGCGGCAAAAATACCTTTGGAGTCAGAGTAAGCAGCAGAGTTAGGCAGATTGCGGATCATGTCCTGCTGGATTTCCTCAGGGGCGTCAAAGCCGAACACCGCCAGATTGCCGATATTGAGCTTGATGATTTTGTGGCCTTCCTCTTCCATCTGCCGCGCCGCTTCCATAACGGGGCCTCGAATGTCATAGCAAACATTGGCCAGCTTGGCCGATTTGGTGATGGGTTTTGGCGTTGTTGGCATATGTAAATCCTTCACTCCACAGGTGATCTGAGACAGCCAGGCCGCATGATTCACAGCAGCAAGGGGAAAGCTCAGAGGTAATCCTTAATTTGACCACATAAAATGGACCTTCTTAGGTGAAGACCAACCGGCCGATAGCCAGAGAAATTCGTCAATGACCCCCTTTTTTAAGCATCCAGACTGAAGGGGCCCAACAGCCCTACTCGATACAGCATGAAACTCCAACCAGATCGCCTTGACGTTCAATCCATCCTTGGCTACGGCCCTGGCTGGGTCGGACTTGCCAGCCAAGGGGTGGCTGAAAAAATTCACACCAGCGTGCTCATAGGCTCACGTGGTGAACGCCAAGACTGGTCATGCAGGGGCTTTGATGACTTGTCAGCGGGTCATTTTGAAGAAATTGCCAGCCTTCGCCCGGAGCTCGTGATCTTTGGCAGTGGCTCGCGTCTGAGGTTTGTACCGCCAGCTTTTTTCAGCGGATTGATGAGCTTGCGCATCGGTGTGGAAACCATGGACACGCTGGCTGCTTGCCGCACCTACAACATTCTTGCCGGGGAAGGCCGGCATGTGATCGCCGCCCTCTTGATTGAGTCGGCCCAAGCATAGGCTGGGATCAAACCACATTCAGAGTAAAATTGCAGGCTGTACAAGGCGCCCAAAGAAGCTTACTGGCTTTTTGTGCCGCTCAAGGCCGAGGGCCAAACACAACTTTTGTCAGGGTTTAAGCAGTATGGCAGTCGTCGTTAACAAACCTCTCCCCGAATTTGAAGCAGTTGCTACAGGCGGGCTCAAAGTCTCTAATCAGACCCACCTGGGTAAAGTGGTCGTTCTGTATTTTTACCCCAAAGACAACACCCCCGGATGCACCACCGAAGCCATGCAGTTCCGAGATAAATACAAAGATTTTGTCAAAGCCGGGGCCACCGTGTTCGGTGTTTCACGCGACAACATGAAGTCGCATGATGAATTCAAAGCCAAGCTCGAGCTGCCCTTCGAACTCATCGCTGACACCGAGGAAAAGATGTGCCACATGTTCGGCGTGGTCAAAAACAAGATCATGTACGGCAAAAAAGTGAAAGGCATCGAGCGCAGCACCTTTTTGATCGGCGCTGACGGCACCCTTAAAGAAGAGTGGCGCGGCTTGAAAGTGCCCGGCCATGTGGATGACGTTCTCAAAGCAGTCAAGGTGCTCAAAAAATCAGCATGAGGATTGGCCTGGTTTGGGGTGTGACGAATCAAGCAAATTAAAGCTTCACTTCACAGACTTTTGGCTCGTGCATAATGATTTCATGGTGTTGACCCGTCTCCTGTTCATCTTCAAAAGCCGCCCTGGCACCCAGGCGGCTTTTTTGGTTTCTGGAATCCATTCTTTTACTATCTGAGCCTCAAATCCATGCCCTTGCCGCCTGCCCCGACCAAACGTGCCGCTTTACTTTCTAAAGATGCCCTGGACACGCCGGTACGCCCTCTGGCAAGACCTGCGAGCAAACCGGAGCAGGTAGCCAGGTCAGCCAAAGATACCGCCAGCTCAGAGCGCCCCAAGCAAGAACTCCAAACTGAGCCGTTACCGGCCAGAACAGAAAAACGCAGTCCGAGTCCGGTCAAAACACTGGCCGTTCACAGCGCAGCGCCCGCGCCGGCTGGCAAAGCTCGCAAGCCCAAATCAAGCGGTCCTAAAAAACTGTTTGTCCTCGACACCAATGTGTTGATGCATGACCCGATGTGCCTTTTCAGATTCGAAGAACACGACATTTTCTTGCCCATGATCGTGCTCGAAGAGCTTGACGGTCATAAAAAAGGCATGACCGAAGTAGCACGCAATGCACGTCAGACCAGTCGCACCCTTGACGCACTGGCCGGCGCGCAAGGCGCTGACATCGCCCAGGGCCTGGCACTGAGCACCACAGGCTATTCGGAGGCGCGTGGACATCTGCTGTTTCAGACCAAGCCTCTTGCCTACGACTTGCCCTTGAGCCTGCCCCAAGGCAAGGCTGACAATCAGATCCTGGGTGTGGTGGCGGCTTTGCGCAAAGAACACATGCCACGCGAGGTGGTGCTGGTGTCCAAGGACATCAACATGCGCGTCAAAGCGCGCGCCCTGGGCCTTTTGACTGACGACTACCAAAACGACAAAACGCTGGAAGACGGTGATTTGCTGTACGCCGGCTCTTTGGCCCTGCCTACAGATTTCTGGACACGCCAGAGCAAAACCCTTGAAAGCTGGCAGCAAGGCAGCAACACTTTTTACCGCATCACGGGCCCTATTGTCCCAAGCCTGATGATCAACCAGTTCGTCTTTTTTGAGGCGCCCGGTGAACCGCCTCTTTACGCACGTGTTACAGAAATCCGCGCCAAGACGGCAGTGCTCAAAACGCTGAAGGATTACACCCACCTTAAAAATGCTGTCTGGGGTGTGACCACGCGCAACCGTGAACAAAATTTTGCAATGAACCTGCTGATGGATCCAGAAGTTGACTTTGTCACTTTGGCCGGTAATGCGGGCACCGGCAAGACTTTGATGGCTTTGGCCAGCGGCCTGACCCAGGTGCTGGATGACAGGCGCTACACAGAGATCATCATGACCCGGGCCACTGTTTCAGTGGGCGAAGACATAGGCTTCTTGCCCGGTACCGAAGAAGAAAAGATGGGCCCCTGGATGGGCGCTCTGGACGACAACCTCGAAGTGCTGGGCAAAAATGACAGTGGTTCGGGTGAATGGGGGCGCGCGGCGACCAATGAATTAATCCGCTCGCGAATCAAAGTCAAAAGCATGAATTTCATGCGTGGCCGCACTTTTCTCAACAAGTACGTGATCATTGATGAAGCGCAAAACCTGACGCCAAAGCAAATGAAAACACTGATCACCCGGGCCGGACCGGGCACCAAGATTGTCTGCATGGGCAACCTGGCGCAGATTGACACACCGTACCTGACTGAAGGATCGTCCGGTTTGACCTTTGCGGTGGACCGGTTCAAAGGCTGGCCGCATGGCGGCCACATTACGCTGGCGCGCGGAGAGCGCTCCCGCTTGGCAGACTTCGCCAGCGAAGTGCTCTAGAGGGCAGCCTCAGCGCTTGAGCCCTAATGCAGAGAGCATCTGCTCGCTCTGCTTTTGCATTTGCTCTTGCATTTGCGTGAACACTGTTTTGGACTGCTCAACGTAAGTGCCCATCATGCCCTGCATCATGGGCGACTGAGCGTTCATGA
>CAMBWM010000024.1 GCA_945871335.1 Polaromonas sp. YR568
ATGGCCACAATATTTGGCAGCTCAGCGATACGGGCGCACAGCTCGGGGCTCATGACATAACCGCAATCGGGGTGGTTCCACAAGGCAATGCCGATGTCCAGCTGCTCGCTGAGGTAGCGGTAGTACTCGTAAATGGTCTCGTCGGTGTCAGCACCAAAATGTAAGACAGGACTGTGTACCACGATGTAGTCGGCACCAACATTTTGCGAGTGGCGTGCCAGCGCCAACACGACGTCAAGGTTGGTGTCCGAGCACGAGCTGACGATGCCGCAATGGCCGTCAGCTTCTTCAACCGCCAGCTCAAAAGAACGCATGCGCTCGGCCACCGACATGGAGAAAAATTCGCCCTGCTTGCCCGACACAAACAGACCGCCGAGCTTGAGCGTTTGCGCCCAGTGGCGCAAGTTGCGGCGGTAGGCCGCCTCGTCCATCGCCAGGCTGTCGTCAAAGGGCGTCATGGTGGCGGCCCAGACGCCGCGAAAGTTCTCGCGTGCGTACTCTTTGGCTCCTGATTTTTTGTATTTCATGGCGTCTGGTCTCCGGTGGTTTGTTGCATAGCCCGCCACAAGCGTTCGGCGGTCAAGGGGAAGTCAAGTTTTTTTTCACCCAGGGGCGACAGTGCATCGGCCGCCGCATTGAGCAGCGCAGCCGGCACGCCGATGCAGCCGGCTTCGCCCACGCCCTTGGCGCCCAGCAGGTTGGCACTGGTGCTCACGGTCAGGCTTTCAAGCTCGACCAGCGGCATCTCGTCGGCGCGCGGTATGGCGTAGTCCATGAGTGATCCGGTCAGCAGCTGGCCTTGGTCGTCATAGACGATGCGCTCGAGCATGGCCTGGCCCAAGCCTTGCGCCAGACCGCCCAGCAGCTGACCTTCGGCGAGCTGCGGCGAGATGATGCGGCCGGCGTCGTCCACCCAGACCAGGCGCTCGATGTGCGGCTGTCCGGTCTCGGGGTCGATAGCCATGCGGGCGATCACGCAGCCGTAGCTCCAGGCTTCGGCGGGCGCGTTGTAAACCTTGTCTTCAACGATGGGCAGCTGCTCCCCGGCATCGCGCCGGCGTGCTGCTGCAGTGGCGGCCTGCAGCACGGCGCTGCCGCCTATGGCCATGCTGCGGCTGGCCAGCGCGCCAATGCCGGCCGGGCAAGTAGCGGTGTCGCCTTCCATCACTTTGATCAGCGCGGGGTCGCAGCCCAGCGCCTCTGCGGCAATGGCGGCATAACTGGTCTGGTGGCCCTGCCCCTGTGAGGCCGAGCCGCTGGCCACTTCCACCCGCCCGTCCGGCAGCAAGCTGACGCGGGCGCTTTCCCAGCCCTGACCGCAAGGCTCGACATACATGGCCAAGCCGATGCCCACCAATTCGCCGGCAGCGCGGCGCCGGGCTTGTTCGCACCGTTCGTGAGCATAGTCAAAACGCGCGCAGGCCCGCTCGAGTGCAGCGCGGTAGTCACCGGCGTCCAGGCTTTCACCGGTCGGCGTGACGTGGGGCATGTCGCGCACCAGATTGCGCAAGCGAAGCTCGACCGGATCGATCCCACTCTGGCGGGCCGCCATCTCGACCAAGCGCTCCATGAGCAGCGCAGCTTCGGGGCGCCCTGCCCCGCGGTAAATATGAACCGCCGCCGCGTTAGACATGGCCGCTTGCGCCGCAATGTCGATGCTGCTTACCAGGTAAGGCCCGGGCAATATGCGCGCTGCATTGCGAGCAGGCACCACCGCGCTGTAGCCAAGCCAGGCACCGGTGGGGAAGTTCATGTCAGCTTGCAAGCGTACAAAACGGCCCTGCGCATCCAGCCACAGTTCGCCTTCGAGCCGGGCGCCCCGCCCGTGTGTGGCCGAGGTGAACTCTTCTGAGCGCGAGGACGTCCACTTCACGCAGGCTTGCAAATGGTGTGCCGCAAAAGCGAGCACCAGTTCTTCAGCTGCGACCGAAGCCTTGGCGCCGAAGGCACCACCCACGTCTGGCGCAATCACGTGCACCTGGGTCAGCGTTAAACCCAGGCAGCGTGCGATGTCTGCACGAGCTCGCGAAGGCGTCTGCGTACCCAGCCAGGCGGTCAGCAGGGCAGTCTGCGGGCACCACTGCGCCAACATGGCGCGTGGTTCAAGCGACATGCTGATCACGCGGGCTTGCTGATGCACCAGCTGCACCTTGTGCACGGCCTGCAATTGCGCCCTATCACCAGCTTGGTGGTGCACTCGACTCACTGTTTGCGCTTCGGCAGCGCCGTCGTGCAGTGCAGACTCGGCGTCATAGTCCACCGCCACGAGTTCGGCAGCGTGCTGCGCAGCGTACAAACTGCGCGCCACCACCAGGGCGATAGGCTGCCCCAGAAAATCGACCCGGTTGCGCGCTAACAAAGGAAAATCAGGCAAGGGCTGTAAAGGCAACAGCGGATTGGCAGGTGGCATGGTGAGCGCGCCCAATTGCGCCGAGTCAATGACGGCAAGCACGTCCGCACCGGCACGGGCGGCTCGCAAGTCCAGACTGCGCAGTCGGGCGCAGGCATAGGTGCTGCGTACAAATACCGCGTGCAGCATGCCAGGCACTTGCTGGTCATGCACATACTGCCCGCGCCCGGTCAGCAGGCGGCGGTCTTCAACCCGGGCCAGGCCGTCGGGGCGTTGCGCTGCCTCTGACAAGGTGTCAGCGTGCATGCTCATGGGATGGCGTGCGCCAAGTGCATGAATGCATTAAAGCCGCACTGGGCCGGCCGGACAAGCCATAAATATTGAAGGGTTCTTCAGCTTAACTTGGGAGTGCGGTCTGGGCGACAATGTTGGCTCATCCCACTTGGAGCCCAAAGCCATGACTGATTTGTCGCAACGCTTTCAGACCGCCGTCGCAAATTCGAAAGAACTGGACAGCCGCCCCGACAACGCCACCATGCTCAAACTTTATGCCTTGTACAAACAAGCAATCGAAGGTGATGCGCCCGACGAAGGACCCAGCGACATGATTGGTAAATTCAAGCACAAGTCCTGGCTTGAAAAGCGTGGCATGAGCGCCGACGCGGCAATGCAGGCCTACATTGATCTGGTCGACTCGCTCGAATAAACCGGCGTCTCAAAGTAGGACACGCCCACTTCCAAGCTGGGGAACTCGATCTGGTACTTCCCGCCAGGGGCAAGGACCACACCGTCATATTTTTGGCCAGAACGTCTTGACGTTGGTGAATTCGTGCAGCCCCAAATAGCCCAGCTCACGCCCATAGCCCCAGGTCCATCAATCGGGTTCCCACCAGCGAGTAATTTGGCGCCCTCACCCACCGAGTCAACAAGCTGTGCATGAAGCTCATCGCGCAGGTAGCGGCGCGCCATCGAGCCGACAGTACTGGCGGCGGCAATGCGACCGTCCCGGGACTGGGGATCTGTGACAAGGACGTTGGCTATCGGAAGGCCGCCGCTCTGCCAGCGACAGCGTGCTTGAAGACGGCCGTGTCGCCAATGAAGGTTCTGGCGATTTCAGAATGAATATTGGTTTAAATCACAATTTTGCGATTTACACACTTTATCGGGTGGAAAAATCTTAAAATGAATTTTTTAGTTATACTAAAAACGATTTTTTAAATACTTATTTATTCTTTTGTATAATTTCTACAGTCCTCCATGAGCGTAGCTGCTGGACTCAAGCCAGCAACACTCGCTGGCTAGCAACTAGGGAAAAAAATGACTGTTGACTTTGTTGGCATTGGTGAAGCGGCTCAAATTTTGGGTTTGTCGCGCACATCCCTTCAGAAACTGGTTGACTCAGGTCAACTGCCCGCGGTGAAGACAAACGGCGGCCACCGGCGTATTTTGCGCAGCGCCATTGACGCGCTAGATCAAAAAATGGGGCCCAAGGCCATGCTCCGTCTGGCGGGTTTAAAACAGGGCAACGAACCCTCCGGGCGGCTCAACCAGCAGGCCCCTTCCAAGGTAGTGAATGTGTTGATCGTCGAAGATGACGAGGTTTCAGCTGTCACCTTGGTCAGCATGTTCGAAAACCATTACCCGCAAGTGCGTTGCACCATCGCCACCGATGGTCTGGACGCGGTGATGCAACTGGAACGGATCCGCCCTAATTTACTGATCACCGACCTCAACATGGAGCCCTTCGACGGCTTTCGTCTGCTCAGCATGATGGGCAGCCATGCAGAATACTCTTCCATTTCCACCCTCGTTCTGTCAGGGTTGAGCCGGGAAGAGATCGACCGCCGCGGCGGACTGCCGCCCGGCGTGCTGTTTTTCCCCAAACCGATCAACATGGAAAGAATGCGCGGCTTTCTGGACGCACATGTGCAAATTCATCAAAAGCAGGCCCCGTCTGAATGACGCTTCAGTACATCCACATCGATCGCCAGCGACTGACCAGCCAGATCGGTCATCGTTCAGACCTGTTGAGCCGGCTGGCCGATGCTTTTATTCGCCAGCTTGAGCCTTGGCAAGCTGACTTTGCTCAAGGCCTGCTGGCCGGCGACGTTGAGGGAGTCGGCAGGCTGCTGCACAAAATGAAGGGCAGCTGTCACGCGGTTAGCGCAACGGCTGCGGCTCAGGCGTTTGAAAAAGCCGAACAGACCCTGGCACTGGCCGCCCAGCGCCGGCAATCCGGCTTGAGCAACTCACTGGATTGGGATGGCAATGCACTGCTCGTACTGCTGCGGGAAATAGAAGCTGAATTCAAGCTCATCTTGGCCGCACGGCCCAGCCAGTCACCGGACTGACTGGCTACAATGATTTTCATCTGAAGGATGAGCCAAGAGAGCAGCCGGATACACCGGTATGCGCTGCTGCTTTGACACCTGCCACCATGACACTTTCAAGTCGCTGATCCTCCTTTGCGCCTCATCTACCCTGATGGCCTGCGCCAATGTGGACTTGGCTTCAGGCAAAGAAAGTGCAGGATCGCCCGAGCCATCGGCCAAGCAACTGGCCGGCGATATGCCCATACCCCCAGGTGCCACGGTCAGGCCGCAAGAATCTTTGGTCATGGGTTCTGGTAATCGCTGGATGGGCCGCATCAGCCTGAACGTGCCGGGCGATCCGCAATCTGTTTTTGCTTATTTCCGTGACGGCCTGCCCGGCTCGGGCTGGGCACTGACATCCAGCTCTTACTCCAAACTGAGCTTGCTAACCTTCAGCAAAGGCGACCGGGTTGCCACAGTTCAGCTGCAGTTTTCCAACTTCGGCGTTAACGAAGTGACCATCACTGTCACGCCGGCGGTGGTTCCAGTCGGCAAACCGGCAAGCGCCACACCCTGAGCGCAGTCAGGCCTGAGGTGTTTTCCGGCTGGCCAGCACGGTGTCTATGCGTTTCCCGTCCAAGCCCGTGATCTCAAAACACCAACCGGCAGATTCGATTTTTTCTCCCTTTACCGGCAAGCGACCTGAGACGCTTTGCAACAAACCAGCGACGGTGTTGTAGCGGCCACGCTCTTCACCCGGTAACTGCCGGATGTCCAGCCGCGCCTTGAGCTCGGACACCGGCATCACGCCATCGAGCAGCCAGCTGCCATCGGCGCGTTGGGTTGCCCAGGCGTCTACCTGCGCGCCGGACTGGAGCTCACCCGTGATGGCTTCGAGCATGTCCAATGGTGTCATCATCCCCTGCACCACACCGTATTCATCCACCACCAGCAAGATACGGGTGGAGCGTTCACGGAATTGCTCGAGTAACTCCATACCGCTGAGCGACTCAGGCACAAAAACTGCCGGCAGGGTGCAGTCAGCCACACGCTTTTCCTGAACCACTGTGGCTTTTACATCGGCATGAGACTGCGCCAGCAAATCGCTTGACTTGACCACACCCACCACGTCATCCAGGCCGCCGCGGCACACCGGGTACCAGGAGTGTCCGGTGACACTGGCTTTCGCAATGGCCTGCGCCAGGGTGTCGTTGGCATCAAGCCATTGAATTTCAGAGCGCGGCAACATCAAGGATGTCAGCAGGCGGTCGTCCAGCAAAAACACGTTTTGCACCATCTGATGCTCATGCTCTTCAATCAAGCCGGCACTCACGCCATCTTCCAGGCTGGCGGTGATTTCTTCTTCGGTAACGGCCCGGTTGGCTTGGTTGTCAACGCGCAGAAGTTTAAGCACGACATGGGTGCTAAATGAGAGCAAACGCACAAAAGGCCGCGCACCTATGGCGACCCAAATCATTGGACGCGCTACCAGCCGGGCAACCGTTTCTGGGTAAAGCTGACCAATGCGCTTGGGCACCAACTCGCCAAAAACGATGGTGATGTAGGTGATGACCACCACCACCAGCGCCGTGGCCGAGATATCTGCAGCACGCACCGACACGCCCCAGGTCTGTATCAGGGCAGACAGTGCGCCACTGAAAGCCGCCTCTCCGATGATGCCGTTGAGCATGCCGATCGAGGTGATGCCCACCTGAACAGACGATAAAAACTGCGTCGGGTTGGCCAGCAAGCTCAGTGCGGCCTGCGAGCCCTTGTCGCCGGCTTCAGCCGCCGCCGTCAGACGCGCTTTACGGCTCGACGCGAGTGCCAACTCAGACATGGCGAACAAGCCATTGAGCAAAGTCAGCAGGACGATCAGCAAAATATCCATGAAAGCAGACGAAAATGAAGACATGGCACTTTACTTCATCGGTGACCTGCAGGGCTGCCTGGAGCCTTTGCAGCGACTTTTACGCACCATCGACTTTTCGCCCAGCCGCGACACGCTCTACCTGCTGGGCGATCTGGTCAACCGCGGCCCGGACTCGCTGGCCTTGCTGCAAACCCTGACAGACATGGGTGATTCGGCCCAGTGCCTGCTTGGCAACCACGACCTGCACCTGCTGACGGTGGGCTACGGTCTGCGCCCGCAGCACCGCGGGGACACACTGGATACGATCTTGCAATCTCCGCAGCGCGCGGCTTGGCTTGACTGGGTTCGCCACCAACACATGGCCCGGCTGGTACAAGGATGGCTGTTGGTACATGCCGGCGTGCTGCCACAGTGGACGGTGACGCGTACGCTGGCACTGGCCGGCGAAGTCGAGCAAGCGCTGCGCAGCCCGCAGTGGATGGACTTTTTGACCGGCATGTACGGCAACTCGCCAGCGCTCTGGCACGAGGACCTGCGCGGCAATGACCGTCTGCGCGTGATCGTCAACGCACTCACGCGCCTGCGTTTTTGCAGCCCCCAAGGTGAAATGGAGTTTCAAACCAAGGGCGCAGCCAGCACGGCGCCTCAGGGATTCATGCCCTGGTTCAATGTACCGGGGCGGCTCACGGCGGGCTCGCCGATTGCTTTTGGGCATTGGTCCACCGTGGGTCTGGATGCCCTCGACAGCGAGCCACGCCTGCGTGACAACACACTGGCGCTGGACACGGGTTGCGTCTGGGGCGGCTGCCTGACGGCGGCGCGCCTGGGGCAGGCGGCGGGCGCCTACGAGTTGATCTCTGTCGGGTGTGAAGCTATGAAGCAGGACAAAAAAAACCCGGCATCGAAATGAGCCGGGCTTTATTTCAAAAGCGTAGCGCTCAGGTCTGAGGTTCAGTGACCGTCTTGAAAAGTGCAGCCACTTTTTTCTTGGGTTTGATATTGGCCGATATGCCGCGAGGCGACGCAGACTTGGCGGCAGTTTCCCAGGCCGGCTGCTCCTGCGCAGGCTCGCCTGACTCGTAGGGCTGGTCAAAGAAAGGGTCTCGCGGCGCGTTGCTGCGGCGCGGCGCGTACTCGCGGCGCTCGCGCGGCTCACGGGCTTCACGTGTTTCACGAATCTCGCGGCGTTCCCGCGGGGCCGGTGCCGCAACACCTGGCTCGTCAGGCTGCTCAGAGCCCTCAGCTTCACGGTACATGCGGCGGCCGTCGTTGATACGGCCTTGCTCGCTGATGCGCGGCCGGTCTTCTTCAAACTCCACCGGCTCGATCTCGATCTTGGCGTTGATCAGTTTTTCAATGTCACTCACCAGACGCGTGTCGCTGGGGGCCACAAAGCTCACCGCCAAACCTGAAGCGCCGGCGCGGCCGGTGCGGCCGATGCGGTGCACATAATCTTCGGCGTTGAAAGGCACGTCAAAGTTAAACACCGCCGGCACGTCTTTGATGTCCAGACCACGGGCGGCGACGTCGGTGCACACCAACAAATCAACCTCGCCTTTTTTGAAGGCTTCGAGCGCTTTGAGCCGTTCGTCCTGGCTTTTATCGCCATGCAGCGCCGTGGTTTTGAGACCTTCGCGCTCAAGTGAACGGGCCAGCCGCGCGCAACCGAGCTTGCTGTTGACGAAGACAAAAGCCTGCTTGAGCTCGCGGGTCTTCAAAATCTGATGCAAAGCACGTCGCTTGTCGTCGGCGCCTACGCTGTAGAAATGCTGCTCTACAGTCGAGGCCGTGGCGTTGGAGCGGGCCACCTCAATGGTGACGGGGTCTTGCAGATAGCTCGACGCCAGACGTTTGATCTCGGGGGAGAAAGTGGCCGAAAACAGCAAGGTGATGCGTTTTTTCGGCAGGTAGCTCAGGATGCGCTGCAGATCGGGCAAAAAGCCGATGTCCAGCATGCGGTCAGCCTCGTCCAGCACCACATACTCAACCTGGTTGAGCACCGCGTTCTTGGCCTCGATGTGGTCGAGTAAACGACCTGGCGTGGCCACCAGCACCTCGACGCCTTTTTTAAGCTCTGCCGTTTGCGGCTTCATGTCCATGCCGCCAAACACCACGGCGCTGCGCAAGTTGGTGTACTTCGCATACAACTTGACCTGCTGAGCCACCTGGTCGGCCAGCTCGCGTGTGGGCAACAACACCAAGGCACGTACCGGGTGGCGGGCAGGCGAGGTCGATGGGTTTTCGTGGGCCATCATGCGCTGCAGCAGCGGCAAGGAAAAAGCGGCTGTTTTGCCGGTGCCGGTCTGAGCTGCGCCCATCACGTCTTTGCCCTGCAAAACAATGGGAATGGCCTGTTCCTGGATGGGCGTCATGGACTCGTAGCCCATTTCGGCCACGGCGCGGGCAATCGGCTCGGCCAGATTGAGATTTGAAAATGAAGATGACATAGATGCTCTATTGTCTCATTCCCGAATAAGCCACCGGCGCGAGGGTTTTAGGCTGGTTTTCAGGGCTCTGCCGCACCGTCCGGCGGCTGCTTGACAAGGCGCCAGGCCAACCAAGTGCCCAAGATCGCGTTGCTCAGCGCAAAGCCACCCAAAACCAACATGCCCAAGGTGTTCAAGGGCCGGTGATGCAAGAGCCAACCGATGACCATCGACAAAGCATTCAGGCTCAGCATGATCCAAAACAGCGGATTACGTGGCTGAAACAGCCGGCTGAGCTTCATGGTTTGCCTGGCAGGCCCGACTCAGGCCCTGGGCAGGGTGACACCGGTCTGGCCCTGGTACTTGCCGCCGCGGTCCTTGTAGCTGACTTCGCAGACGTCGTCCGGGTCGCTTTCAAAAAACAGCACCTGCGCACAACCTTCGCCGGCGTAAATGCGCGCCGGCAGCGGCGTGGTGTTGGAAAACTCCAGCGTCACATAACCCTCCCATTCGGGCTCAAAGGGCGTGACATTGACAATGATGCCGCAGCGCGCGTAAGTGCTTTTGCCCAAGCAAATGGTCAGCACGTTGCGCGGAATGCGGAAGTATTCGAGCGTGCGCGCCAGCGCAAAGCTGTTGGGCGGAATGATGCAGCTGTCGCCGTGAAAATCAACAAAGCTTTTTTCGTCGAAGTTTTTCGGGTCCACCACCGTGCTGTGAATGTTGGTGAAAACCTTGAACTCGGGCGCGCAGCGGATGTCGTACCCATAGCTGCTGGTGCCGTAACTGATGATTTTCTGGCCGCCGGCCGTCTGACGGATCTGACCGGGCTCAAAGGGCTCGATCATGCCGGTCGTCTCGGCCATGCGGCGTATCCATTTGTCGCTTTTGATACTCATGGTGCGGTGCTCAGGTGGGTAATTATTTAATGGGCTTCATTGTAGGCAGCGCAGCCAGTGCCTGAGAAACCACCGTGCGCTCGATCAGCCGGTCGTCGCCCAGCACGATCATGGCAAACAGCAGCTCGTCCAGGCTACCGGCCTGCGCGGTCTTGCGCGCCAGCAGCGGCGTGGCTGCGGGGTTGAGCACCACAAAATCGGCCTCGCAACCCGGCTGTAAATTGCCCACTACGCCGCCCAGCCCCAGCGCCTGCGCCGCCCCCGCCGTGTGCTGCCACCACAATTGCTGCGGCTTGAGCGACAGGCCGGTTTTGCTGTGGCCTTCGCGGCCCACGTAATAAGCTGCCAGCATGGTGTGAAAAGGGCTGAAGCTGGTACCGCCGCCCACGTCGCTGGCCAGGCCGTAGGCAAAGCCAACGCGGTCTGCACCTTCGTAGTCAAAAAAACCACTGCCCAAAAAGAGGTTGCTGGTCGGGCTGATGGCGGCGGCCGCGCCGCTGGAGCGCATCAGAGCGCGGTCGGTGTCATCAAAGTGAATGCAATGCGCGTAAACGCTGCGTGGGCGCAAGAGCCCGAACTCTTCATAGACCGACAGGTAGCTGCGCGCGTCAGGATAGAGTGAGCGCACCCAGGCAATTTCATCGTGGTTTTCGGCCACATGCGACTGCACCCAGACGTCGGGGTACTTGGCGGCCAAAGCGCCGGCGCCGCGCAGCTGCGCGTCCGAGCAGCTGGGCGCAAAACGCGGCGTGATGGCGTAACCCAGCCGGCCCTGGCCATGCCAGCGCTGAATCAAGGCCTCGGTGTCGATCAGGCTTTGCTCGGTCTCGTCGCGCACGCCGTCGGGCGCATGCCGGTCCATCAGGCACTTGCCGGTGATCAGGCGCAGCTGACGCTTTTCAGCCTCAGTGAACAAAGCATTTACCGAGACCGGGTGAGATGTAGCAAAGCAGAGTGCAGTGGTCACGCCGTTGCGGGCAAGTTCGTCCAGAAAGAAACCGGCCACCTCGGCCGCGTGCGCCGGGTCAACAAAACGGCTTTCCTGCGGAAAGGTGTAGTTTTCCAGCCAGGGCAGCAAGCCGTCGGCGGGCGAGCCGATCACGTCCACCTGCGGGTAATGAATGTGCATGTCCACAAAGCCGGGCGCCAGAATGCGGCCGGGCAAATGCTCCACCTTCAGCTGCGCATACTGCGGCGCCAGTTCGCGCCACGGCCCCACGGCTTCAATACGCTGGCGACCGCTGGCGTCAGGCGCCACCACCAGCAGGCCGTCTTCTTCATAGACAGCGGCATGGTCATCGGCAAAACGGAGAATAGCGGCGCGGTAAGCTTTCATGGCTTCAAGGTTAGCGCAGTTCCGCCGTGGCGCTGCAAGACGGGGTGATAAATGGGTTCTGACCCTAATAAACTATTTGGGGATACTGCCTTGCACGCCCTGGACCAGGAAGTTCATACCCAGAATCTGCGCGTCTGACAAGGCGCTGCCGGCGGCGATCACCACCGCGCCTGAGTTGCTTAAAACAGGGGCTTTGCCCGCGGCGAATGGCTGCAGTTTGCCGCCGGCCATGTCTTTTTGGCGGGCCAGCACTTCTTGCTGCACGGCCGCAGGCACCTTGGGGCCGAAGTCACCCACGCGCACCATGCCCTCTTTGACGCCGCCCCACACATTGCCGCTGGTCCAGGTGCCGACCAGCACGTCCCGGGCGCGGCGGGTGTAGTAGTCGCCCCACTGGTGGGTCACGGCCAGAATTTGTGCGTCGGGCGCCACGCTGCGCATGTCTGAGTGGTAGGCCACAGCCAGCTTTCCGCGCTCTTGTGCGGCTGTCATCACGGCATTGGAGGCGGTGTGAAAGGCCAGCACATCCGCGTTCTGATTGAACAGCGTCATGGCCGCATCACGCTCACGCGGGGGGTCAAACCAGGCGTTGAGCCAAATCACTTTGACCTCTGCGCGCGGGTTCACTGAGCGCATGCCCAGCGCAAAAGCGTTGATGCCTTGCAGCACTTCTGGAATAGGAAAACCCGCCACATAGCCGGCGACTTGGGTTTTGCTCATGCGCGCGGCCGCGATGCCCGCCAGGTAACGACCCTCGTAATAACGTGCGTTGACGGCAGCGACATTGGCGGTGGTTTTGTAACCGGTGACCGACTCGAATTTCACGTCCGGAAAATCTTTGGCCACCTTGAGCGTGGGCTCCATGTAGCCAAAGCTGGGGGTGAAAATCAGCTTGTGGCCCTGCTGCGCCAGGTCACGGATGACGCGCTCGGCGTCCGGGCCTTCGGGCACGTTCTCAACAAAGCTGGTTTTGACTTGGACCCCCAGCGCAGCTTGCACAGCCTGCCGGCCGTTTTCATGCTGGCGCACCCAACCGGCATCGGTGATGGGCGTGACATACACAAAGCCGATTTTCAAAGGCGCAACGGTCGCAGGCGTCGTTTGTGAAAAAACAGGGGAAATAAAACAGGCGGCCGCGAACGCGGCTGCGAGGTTTTTATACATGGTAGTCCTCTACATGGCCACGGTAACAAGAAGGCTCTTGCGCGCCGTGACAGCATGCAAGAGCTATATATTCTAACGAGACACAGGGCGCACAAGCGGGTACGCCCGCACCAACAGCGCATACAGGGCCGCACCCAAGAGCAATGCCGCAGCAGCAATTTCCAACGCCAACTTAAACGCATCGCCCGACGAACGCTGGGCTTGCAGCAACCAACCGGTGAGCGGCGGCCCGAGAATCTGACCCATGCCGTAGGTAGCAGTCATCAAGCCGATGAAGCTCGAGGCACTCGCTGGCTGAAGGCGTCGCACCTCCTGCATGGCAAAAAAAGTGATGGCCGTGAAAGGTATCCCCAAGAGCAAACTGCCGATGGCAAAGCCAGCCAGGCTTGGGCTCCACAGGCTGATGGCAATCGCCAGCGCCTGAATAAAATACCCGCCCAGCAGCAGCCAGCGGTAGTCGGCAACCGAGCGCAGGCGCGTGGCGCCCCAGGCTCCCAGCATCACTCCGGCGCCAAACAGCGGCCAAAACAAATCGAGCCAGTGCGAGCCGGGCAAAGCACTGCGCGCAATCACTGGCAAAAATGTCGCGGTGATGATGTAGCCGAAACCGGCCAGCCCGTAGGCCAGTGTCAGCAGCAGCATTTCAGCAGCGCCGTGGCCGGTCTGTACCGCTGGCGGGTCTGCCAGGGCTTGGCCGGACTGCTGCAGGCTGCGTGCGGCCAGCGGCTGCAGGCGCTCAGTGCCGCCTTGTAAAAAGCGCCATGCCAGCGCGCTCAGCACAAAAGCCAGCGCACCAAACACCAGCCAGGCGTCGGCCGCCGTCCAGCCCCCAGCGACCATGCCAGTGGCGGCCAAGCCGCTCAACACAATGCCCGCGCCTGGCCCCATGTAAATGAAGCCGCCCATCGCCGGCACGCCCA
The DNA here is from genome assembly GCA_945871335.1 of Polaromonas sp. YR568. Next base: position 13,281 of record CAMBWM010000024.1, read on the forward strand.
AGCTGGCCAGCCGCGACAAGCACCAGCCCGAGGTGTAGACAAACACTACCCCGCTCGTGACGCCCGCTAAAAAACGCAACAGCGGCCAGGCCGGCGCATCCAGCCAGGCCATTGCCAGCGTGAGCACGCCGGTCATCAGCAGGCCGCCGCGCACCAGCTGCGAAAAAGCCAAGGAAGGCAGGCTTGGAAAGCGCGTCCAAAACCAAGGCTGCAACATACAAAGCAGCGCACCAACCAAATAACCCAGATAGTTGGCACTGGCCAGCCAGCTTGCCGCCGGCAGATCGAGCACACCGTCGGCCAGCATCATGGGCAAGATAGGCGTGAAGGCAAAGCGGCCAATGCCCATGGCCACGCCCAGCGACACCATGCCGGCCAAGGCAATCGCCCACGGGCCGCGGCTCCTTGTGTCAGCGCCCATCAGCGAAAGTTTTCAAAGCTTTTGTCCAACTTGTCGATGAAGAGCTGCTTGGCCGAAGCGTCAATAAAGCTGGCCTCAAAACTGTTGCGCGCCAGCAGGTAGGCGTGGGTGGCGTTCAGCGGCAAGGCCGCAAATGTCTGCGTGAAGTTCTCATTCATGTAACCGCCAAAGTAAGCCGGGTCGTCCGAGTTGACGGTGGCGGCAATGCCCGCGCCCAAAAGCTGGCCTAGCGTGTGGCTGGCCAGATCGGGATACACGCAGAGCTTGAGGTTGGACAGCGGGCACACCGTCAGCGCAATACGGTCTTGCGCCAGCCGCTGCAGCAGCGCGGCGTCATGCGTGGACTGCACGCCGTGGTCAATGCGCTCAACTTTGAGTTCGTTGAGCGCCGTCCACACATAGGCCGGCGGCCCCTCTTCGCCGGCATGTGCCACCAGCCGAAAGCCGAGTTGGCGGCAGCGCGCAAACACCCGCGAGAATTTTTCAGGCGGGTTGCCGACTTCGCCCGAGTCCAGACCGATGCCGACAATGTGCTCGCGAAACGGCAGCGCCTGCTCCAGCGTGGCAAAAGCATCTTCTTCGCTCAGATGCCGCAAAAAACACATGATCAGCAAAGCACTCACGCCGAGCTCTGCACGCGCGTCAACACAGGCGCGGTGCAAGCCTTTGACCACAGTGGCCATGGCCACGCCGCGCGCCGTGTGGGTTTGCGGATCAAAGAACAGTTCAGCGTGCAGCACGCCGTCTTGCGCGGCGCGCACAAAGTAAGCGCGTGCCATGTCGTAAAAGTCTTGTTCGGTCAGCAGCACGCTGGCGCCGGCGTAATAAATGTCGAGAAAACTTTGCAAGTTGGTGAAGGCATAAGCGCGGCGCAGCGCCTCAACATCGGCATACGGCAGGCTGAGGCCGTTGCGTTGGGCCAGCGCAAATATCAGCTCGGGTTCGAGCGAGCCTTCTATGTGAATATGCAGCTCTGCCTTGGGCATGCGCCGAAGCAATTCGGGCAGGCGCTCGGCGGCCACCGCGGGGACTTTGAACATCAGCAAACTCCAAATGTGATGCCGGTTTCAAGCAGGTGCCGGCGGTACATCACAGCAGTCTTGTCCGCGGCGCAATGCAGCTCGACCCCGGCAGCCAAAGGCAATCTCTTAGGCCGCTGCGATTCGAGCACCGGTTTGTCCTGGCCAAAAATTGTGTCCTGAAAATCAGTCAGCTTGTGGTCGGGCGAGTCAAAGTCGTTCATCGCCATCCGTATCCACACCTCGCAGCTCTCAGGCGTCACCGGGCAGGCGAACAAGGCGATCGACTCGCGCAAATCAGCAATGGCCGCGCTGCCGGCCTCGGGCACTTTGGTCAGCACGGCGGTGTAGGGACCGATCACTTCGTAGCTGTACTCGACCATGGCGCTGGCCGTGGCATGCACCGACGAGCGCGGCTGCACCGCCTTGCAACCCGTGGCGAGCACACCGGTGGGTGTCATCTGTACCTCGTAAGCGGGCACGCTGGTGGCATCGCGGCTGCCCAGCCAGCCTTCGTGCACAAAACCGAAATGCGCCAGATCGAGAAAGTTCTCCACCACCCGCGGCGCGCTGCTGTTCACCAGGTAGGGACCGCAGTTGACTTTGCGCAGTCGCTCGTCAGCCTCGGCGGCAAACACCGGCAAAGCCTGCTCACCGGGCGCCAGCCGCACCCAGACCAGGCCGTAGGCTTCACGCACCTCATGGGTGCAGGCGCGGTGGCCGGCCGGCGGCGTGAAGCCCGGCAAAGCCGGAATCCCGCGGCATTGACCAGCGCCGTCGAACTGCCAGCCGTGGTAGGCGCACTCCAGCTGCCCATCTTGCACGCGGCCCAAGGACAGTTTGGCGCCCCGGTGCGGGCAGCGGTCAGCCCAGGCCTGAAAACGGCCGTCCGGCGTTTGCCAGATCACCACATCTTCTTGGAGCAGCAGCACCGCCTTGGGAGAGCCGGCCAGGTCCACGGCCTTACCGACGGGGTGCCACAGTGTTTTCTCGATCATGAAGGTCCCACAACAAAACAAGCACTCAAAGAAAAAGGGGCTGCCTGAGAGCTGCGCAAACGCCGCTTTTCAAGCAACCCCTTGTGCCGTGACGCGCGCCTAAGCGAGCGTCACGCTGGCCATCCGCTTACTTGCCGGAAGGGATCTTGCCTTCAACGCCCTTGACGTAAAAATCAATCTTGCCGCGCCACTCGTCATCCGCTGCGGTGCCCTTGGCCAGACGCTCTTTGCCGGTGTTGTCCAAGATCGGGCCGGTGAAGACTTCGAAGGTACCGGCTTTCATGCCAGCCTTCAACTCGTCCACCTTGGCCTTGACGTCAGCAGGCACGACATCAGGGATTTTGACCAGGTCATTCTGACCTTCAGCCACGCCCCAACGGGTGACAGTGTTGCCCTTCCAGGAGCCGTCCATGACTTCCTTGATGGACTTCTTGTAGTAGTTGCTCCAGTCGACAATGGCCGAACCCAAGTGGGCCTTGCCGCCGAAGGCGCTCATGTCCGAGTCCCAGCCGAAAGCGTACTTACCGGCCTT
>CAMBWM010000025.1 GCA_945871335.1 Polaromonas sp. YR568
TACCGCAGTCTGGACGCCTACAAGGCCAGCTTCAACAAAAAGAGCGACGTGATGGTGGTGGACCAGTCTTCAGACTTCTTCAAGGCCATGCGTGGTTCCGGGGGCGGATCCGCCCCTGCCAAAAAATAAGCTGAAAAGCTACACAGAGCCGGCCGGGTGCACCGGTCTGCACTGCTTTGGCGACTGATTGCGCAGCTTTTCCGTGCTGCAGGGCAAAACCGGGCGCAAGCACCGGTAAAATCCTTTTTTTACAGCTTATCTGAAGTAACGCATGCCCGCCTGGTCATCTTCATGGCAATTGCCGGATCAAATTGCCGATGTCCTGCCCTCCGAGGCGCGTCATATTGAAGAGCTCCGTCGCCTCTTTCTGGACACCGCCCGCAGCTACGGCTACGAGCTGGTCATGCCGCCGTTGCTCGAGCATCTCGAGTCGCTGCTGACCGGCACCGGTGAAGCGCTGGACCTGCAAACTTTTAAACTCGTCGACCAACTCTCCGGTCGCACCCTGGGCTTGCGCGCCGATACCACCCCCCAAGTGGCCCGCATTGACGCACATTTGCTCAACCGCACTGACGTGGCGCGGCTTTGCTACTGCGGCCCGGTACTGCACACGCGCGCAGAGCGTCCGCACGCCACGCGCGAGCCGCTGCAGTTCGGCGCTGAAATCTTTGGTCATGCCGGCCTTGAAGCAGACCTTGAAGTCCAGTTGCTGGCTCTCGAGGGCTTACGTGCTGCCGGCATCGGCTCACTGTCGGTGGACATGGCGGATGTGCGTATCGTCAGCAGCTTGTTGGCCGACGCCCGCATCAGCAGTCCTGCCGCACTGGCCCGCCTGCATGCGGCGCTGGCTGACAAGGACGCTAGTGAGTTGGCGAGCCTGCTGGCTGACGAGCCTGGTATTTGCGCAGCGTCTGCCGATGGCTTGAAAGCTTTGCTCCAGCTGTATGGCGACGAGCAAGTCTTGAGCGACGCTGAGCGCGTCTTAAAGCGGGTACCTGGCGCGCTGCAAGCTATCGAAGGCCTGCGCTGGCTGGCCACACAGGTACGGCATCTCGGCGGCGATGTGAAGCTCGGCTTTGATTTGGCCGACCTGCGCGGCTACGCCTATTACAGCGGAACGCGCTTTGCCATTTATGGTGATGGCGCAGAGCTGGCACGTGGTGGCCGGTATGACGAGGTCGGCGCCGTGTTTGGCCGCAGAAGACCTGCCGCCGGCTTCAGCCTGGATCTCAAAGAATTGGTTAGCAACTTGCCTGCGCGCTCCTTGCGGGCAGCGGTACGTGCGCCTTGGGGCGTAGACGCTGGCCTGCGCCAAGGCATTGCCAGCCTGCGTGCCCAAGGTGAGACGGTCGTTTGCGTTTTGCCCGGCCATGAACATGAAGTCAATGAATTCGATTGCGACCGTGAACTGGTAGAAGTTGCCGGCTTGTGGGTTGTTCAATCATTGACCAAGACTTCCGCCTGATGGCTTGAAAGCCTCATCCCGCCCACTTTTACCAGTAAGCACCCCTGAAATGACAAACAAAAACACCGCAGCTGCGGGCCGCAACGTTGTGGTCGTCGGAACCCAGTGGGGTGACGAAGGCAAAGGCAAGCTGGTGGACTGGCTCACTGAAATGTCGCAAGGCGTGGTGCGTTTTCAGGGCGGTCACAACGCTGGCCACACGCTGGTCATCAACGGCGTCAAGACCGCTTTGCACCTGATCCCAAGCGGCATCATGCGTCTGGGCGTGAAGTGCTACATCGGCAACGGTGTGGTGCTCTCAGCCGCCAAACTGTTTGAAGAAATTGAAGGCCTGGAAAAAGCGGGTGTTGAAGTGCGTTCGCGTCTGCGCATCAGCGAAGCCTGTCCGCTGATCCTGCCCTTTCATGCCGCGCTGGACATCGCCCGCGAAGCGGCCAAGGAAAAAGCCGGTATCGCCAAGATCGGCACAACCGGCCGTGGTATCGGCCCCGCCTACGAAGACAAAATCGCCCGCCGAGCTTTGCGGGTGCAGGACTTGAAGTACCCCGAGCGTTTTGCCACCAAGCTGCGCGAGTTGCTTGAGCTGCACAACTTCTTCCTGACCGGCTTTTTGAATGCGCCGGCCATTGATTTCGATACCGTCTACAACGAGGCCATGCGCCACGCCGAGTTGCTCAAGCCGATGATGGCCGACGTCTCGCGCGAGCTCAACGAAGCACACCGCGCCGGGGCTAATTTGCTGTTTGAAGGCGCGCAGGGCACCTTGCTCGACGTCGACCACGGCACTTACCCCTTTGTCACTTCCAGCAACTGCGTGGCCGGCAATGCCGCTGCCGGTGCCGGCGTGGGCCCGGGCATGCTGCACTACATTCTGGGCATCACCAAAGCCTATTGCACCCGCGTTGGGGGCGGCCCTTTTCCGACCGAACTTGACTGGGAAAAGCCCGGCACCGTGGGCTACCACCTCAGCACGGTGGGCGCCGAAAAAGGCGTGACCACCGGGCGCAGCCGCCGTTGTGGCTGGTTTGACGCGGCGCTGCTCAAGCGCTCTGCGCAGGTCAATGGCCTGTCAGGACTGTGCATCACCAAGCTGGACGTGCTCGACGGCATTGAGACCTTGAAGCTGTGTACCAGCTACGAGCTCGATGGCGCGATCACCGACATCCTGCCTATGGGCGCCGATGATATTGCCCGTTGCAAGCCCATTTATGAAGACATGCCAGGTTGGACGCAAAGCACGGTCGGCGTCACCGACTACGCCGCCTTGCCGCCAGCCGCCCAGCGCTATTTGAAACGCATCGAAGAAGTCACCGGCGTACCGATTCACATGGTTTCGACCAGCCCCGACCGCGACCACACGATCTTGTTGCGCAACCCCTACGCAGCCTGATTTTTACAGCACTTACTTCGTTTTTTGAACCGCTCTTTTTGATTGGAAGAACTTCATGTTGACTGAAGACGGCAAACACCTTTACGTGAGCTATGACGAATACCACAACCTGATCGAAAAATTGGCGATCAAGATTTACCAGTCGGGCTGGGAGTTCGATACGATTTTGTGTCTGGCGCGCGGCGGCATGCGTCCCGGCGACATCCTCTCGCGCGTGTTTGACAAGCCGCTGGCCATCATGTCCACCAGTTCTTACCGCGCAGATTCCGGCACGGTGCAGGGCAACCTCGACATCGCCCGCTTCATCACCACGCCCAAGGGCGAGATTGCGGGCCGCGTTTTGCTGGTCGATGACCTGGCCGACACCGGCCATACCCTCAATGCCGTGATTCACCAACTGCGTACCAACTACAAGCCGATCACCGAGCTGCGCAGCGCCGTTATCTGGACCAAGGGCGTATCCACCTTCCAGCCCGATTACTCGGTCGACTATCTGTCCACCAACCCCTGGATTCACCAGCCCTTTGAAGGCTATGACGCTTTGCGTCCTGCGCAACTGATTGAAAAGTGGAAAGTCTGAACCTGCCCCAAGGTCTGTAACATCGGGGTCATGAAAGACCTCAACACCCAGCTCATTCACCACCCCTACCAGCCGCCGGCCGGTTTTCAAGCTGTTACCGTCCCGGTTCACCGGGCCTCGACGGTGATCTTCCCGAATGTCGCGGCCTTGCGCCAGCGCGACTGGAAGCACAAAAGCGGCTACACCTACGGCCTGCACGGCACCCCCACCACCTTTGTTCTTGAAGAGCGCATCGCCTCGCTAGAGGGCGGGCGCTACTGCAGCCTGGTGCCCAGCGGGCTGGCGGCTGTCGCGCTGGTCAACATGGCTATGCTGCGCGCGGGTGACGAACTGCTGCTCCCTGACAACGCCTATGGCCCCAATAAGACGCTGGCCGAGCATGAAATGCAGGCCTGGGGCATCAGCCATCGCTACTACGATCCGATGGACCCTGAGGACCTGCGGCAAAAGCTGAGCGTCAAAACGCGGCTGGTGTGGCTGGAAGTACCGGGTTCCATCACGTTGGAGTTTCCCGATATCAAGGCGCTGATTTCTGTCTTGCGTGCGCATCCGGACCAGCATCCTCTGGGCCGGGTCAGCGTGCTCGACAACACCTGGGGTGCGGGCCTGGCTTTCAATGCCTTTGATCTGGGCGTCGACATCTCTGTTCAGGCGCTGACCAAGTACCCCAGCGGCGGCGCCGACGTGCTGATGGGTTCCGTGGTCACGCGCGACGAGGCGCTGCACCATCATTTGCATTCCTGTGAGATGCGGGTGGGCTTTGGCGTGTCGGGCAATGACGCCGAGGCCGTGCTGCGCGGCTTGCCCAGCATGACACTGCGCTACCAGGCACAAGACGCTGCCACGCGCGCACTTGCCGGCTGGATGCAGGGCCAAGCTGCTGTTGCCGAGGTGCGTCACCCGGCCCTGGTCGGTTCGCCGGGGCACGCAAACTGGCTGCGTGACTGCTCGGACGCTGCCTGCCTATTTAGCGTCATCTTCAAGCCGGAGATTAGCCAGGCGAAGGTGGACCTGTTTTGCGACAGTCTGCAACTCTTCAAGCTGGGTTACAGCTGGGCCGGTCCCATGAGTCTTTGCGCGCCCTATGACGTGCCGTCCATCCGCAGCGCGCCATGGCCGCACCGCGGTGGTTTGGTACGCTTTTCAGTGGGTCTTGAATCAGTGGCAGACCTGCAGGCTGACTTGTCTCAAGCACTTGCAAAGATCTTAGCCTGATGCAGTACAGTGGGGGCTGTCAAACATGAAAGCACTTTGTGGCAACACCTAATTATTCGTACGAAAAACGCCAAAAAGAGCTCGCCAAAAAGCGCAAAAAAGAAGACAAACTCAAGCGCAAAGCCGAAGGTAAGCCTGACGAAGCCGACGATGGCTCTGAAGGCGGTGAGGACGGTAGCCTGCCGCAGGCTGAGCCTGGCGCTTCGGACGCCCCTGCGGCCTGACAAAGCAGATTCAAAAGCAACTGCAGCGCCCCCCGGGCCCTGCAGTTTTTTTTCGTCAGGTGCCGCTCAAGGTGTAAGCCAGCGCCTGCATGGCAGCCGCGCTGTGGTCTCTCGGCGCCAGCGGCCGTGCCGTGCCGTAGTGCTCAAAATTACGCTGCATCGATTGCAGATAGACCGGGTCGTAGTGAACAAGCAGCAGGTCTTTGACCACACCGGCCACGCCACCCGCACGGGATCGGGCTTGCCAGTCGGCCACCACGGCTTTGCCACGGGCTTCGGTCAGCGCATCCAGTCGCGCGCAAAAGAACTCTATGTCGCGCACAAAAAAATCATAGTCTTCGAGCAGCAGCTTGACGCGCTCTTCTTCATTCAGCTGCAGGTGCAAACAAGGGCTGCGACGCATGGCGGCCATCAGGCTCTCGGGAATCACCACGTTACCTACTTTCTTGCTTTCGCTCTCAATGTAAACAGGCCGCGCTGGGTCAAAGGTCTGCAGCGCTGTCCAGACGAGGGTGTCAAAAGCTTTTTGGGTGGGCTGCGCTTGTCCAGGAATCAGCCCCAGCACCGAGCTGCGGTGGTTGGCCAGTGCTTCGAGGTCTAGAACTTGCGCGCCCTGCGCGGCCAGCGCCTGTAAAAAACGAGTCTTGCCCGATCCTGTGGTGCCGCACACCACTTCAAAGTTCAATCGTTCAGACAGTTGCGGCAGGTCGATCACCATGGCGGCGCGGAAGGCCTTGTAGCCGCCATCAATCAAGGTCACCTTAAAGCCGATCTGGTCAAGAATCAGGGCCAGCGAACCGCTGCGTTTGCCCCCGCGCCAGCAGTAGACAAGCGGCTTCCAGTCTTTGGGTTTGTCGATGACCTCGCGCTCGATGTGCCCGGCGACGTTGCGCGCGACCATGGCTGCGCCTTGCTTTTTAGCTTCAAAGGCGTTGACTTGCTTGTACTGCGTACCAACCTGATGGCGCTCGGCGTCCCGCAGGCTGGGCCAGTTGATGGCGCCCGGCAGATGGTCTTCGGCGTACTCACTCTCGCTGCGGGCATCGATGACGCTTGAGAATTCAGCCAGCCGGTTCAGTGCCTGTTCGGCGGAGATCAGTTGCACGCTCACTTCAAAAGCTTTCTCAATTCTTGCCAAACATTGGCCAGCATGATGGGATGGGCTGACTCATTGGGGTGAATCCGGTCACTTTGAAAAAATTGCAAGGCATTGTCAATATCGGCGACACCCTTGAGAAAAAACGGTACCAGCGGCGATTGTGTGGCCTTGGCAACCTTGAGGTACATGGCCTCAAACGCTGCCCTGTAGGCGCTGCCGTAATTGGGGGGCACCTGCATGCCTAGCAGCAGCACGCGGGCGCCGGCTTTTTGGGCAGCCTGTGTCATGGCCAGCAGGTTTTGTTCGGTCATGTCCATCGGCAGGCCGCGCAGCGCGTCATTGCCGCCGAGCTCGATGATGACGATCTGAGGCTGATGCTGCTTGAGCAGTCCTGGCAAGCGAGAACGCCCGCCGGAGGTGGTGTCGCCACTGATGCTGGCATTGATCACCGTGACTGAAGATTTTTCGCTGAGCAGGCGTTTTTGAAGCAAGGCGACCCATCCCGTGCCACGTGCCAGCCCGTATTCAGCGCTCAAAGAGTCGCCCACCACCAGCAGCCTGAGCGGAGCCGTGGCCGTTGGCGCTGTTTGCGCTTGCACCGTCCAGGGCAGGGCGCTCAGCAGAAAAAGCAGAGTCACTTTGCGAATTGACTGCCAGACGCGACCACTCAACGATCCGGCGCCGGCTTGGGGCTTTTCGGCTGCCAGCCAGCGCCCGGGGCGCTGCTTGTTACAGTCCCATGTGCTGATGCAAATAGTGCGCGTTTTTACCAAAAAGGCTGTCATGTCCGAAATGAGTTCCGTTGAGAGTTCCGAGGCCGATGCAGTGCCTATTATTTCCGTCGAGCATGTTTTCAAGAGCGTTACCGACTCAAGCGGCACCTTGCGTATTTTGCGCGATATCCATTTCTTTCTCGCGGCGCGTGAAACTGCAGCCATCGTCGGGGCTTCCGGCTCGGGCAAAAGTACCTTGCTGTCCATCATTGCCGGCCTGGACACACCGACTGAAGGCACTGTGCGGTTGGTAGGTCAAGATATTTTTTCGCTCACCGAAGATGACCGGGCTGCCCTGAGGGCGCAAAAGGTCGGTTTTGTCTTTCAGAGTTTTCAGCTGATGGCCAATTTAAGTGCCCTTGAAAACGTCATGCTGCCGCTTGAACTGGCCGGCATACGCGGCGCGCGCGCGCAGGCTACGGAGATGCTGGGACGCGTTGGTTTGGGGCAGCGTCTGGGCCACTACCCGCGTGTTTTGTCCGGCGGCGAGCAGCAGCGCGTGGCGCTGGCCCGCGCCTTCGTGGTCAAGCCCGCCGTTTTACTGGCTGACGAGCCCACCGGCAGCCTGGACTTTGCCACCGGCGAGACCGTCATGCAGCTCATGTTTGACTTGAACCTGGAACTTGGCACCACGCTGGTTTTGGTCACGCATGACCAGGCTATTGCCGAGCGCTGCCAGCGCAAGATCACCATCGAAGCCGGCCAGGTGGTACCGGCCTGAAGCGTCCGCCCGGGCCGGCGATAATTGCCCATGTCCTCAACACCCAAAGTTTTGTTTGGCTTTCATGCTGTGGGCGTGCGCATTAAAACTGCGCCGCAATCGGTTCTAGAAGTCTTTTTTGATGTGGCGCGCCGAGACGCGCGCATGCGCCAGTTCACCGACCGTGCCCGCGAAGCTGGCGTGCGGCTGATTGAATCCGACGGTTTGCGTCTGGCCAAAATGGCCGGCAGCCACGGTCACCAGGGCGTGGTAGCGCGCGTCAATGCTGTCGCCCAGGTCACCTCGCTGGATGAATTGCTTGAGCAGTTGGAGGCCAGCGGCGTAGCGGCGCCCCTGTTGCTGGTGCTGGACGGAGTGACTGACCCGCACAACCTGGGCGCTTGTCTGCGCGTGGCTGACGGTGCCGGTGCGCACGCCGTGATCGCCCCCAAAGACCATGCCGCCGGCATCAATGCCACCGTGGCCAAAGTGGCCAGCGGTGCGGCTGAGACCATGCCGTACTTCATGGTGACCAACCTGGCGCGTACGCTGGGTGAGCTCAAGGAGCGCAACATCTGGTGCATAGGTACCAGCGACGATGCCCCCAAAACCATCTACGACGTGGACCTCAAGGGCCCGGTGGCCTTGGTGCTGGGCGCTGAAGGCGAGGGAATGCGCCAGCTCACGCGCAAAACCTGCGACGAACTCGTCAGCATTCCCATGCACGGCGCGGTGGAAAGCCTGAACGTGTCGGTGGCCAGCGGTGTCTGCCTTTATGAGGCTCTGCGCCAGCGCCGCTAAATCAATCTGAGTAAATCAGACCCAGCCGAACCAGCCTATCAAGGCACCAGCTGCCAGCAGCCACAAAATATGCAACTTGGTGCGCCAGCAAATCAAAACGGTGACGGCGGTCATCAACCACAGAGGCCAATTATCCAGCGAGTGACCGGTAGTGGTAGCAAGTATCAGGCTGGTGGACATGATCAGGCCTACCACGATGGGCCCCATGCCTTGTTTGAAAGCGCGCACGCTGCGCAGTTCGCGGTTGCGCTGGCCCCATTGCGCTGCGTTGTAGGTCAGCAGAGTGCTGGGAATCAACATACCGGCCATGGCCAGAAAAATACCCCACAGGCCGCTCAGATACCCTCCAGCATTGAGGCCGACATTCCAGCCCAGCAGAGCGATGAACAGAACATTCGGCCCCGGCGCAGCTTGCGCAATGGCAATCGACGCATTGAACTGGGCCTCCGTGAGCCAGAGATTGTTGACCACCAAAAAACGGTGCATTTCCGGGATGGTCGCAATTCCACCACCGACGGCCAGCAGTGACAGCGAGAGGTAGTGAAAGAAAAATTCCAGCCACTCGGCTGCACCGAAGACCAGTTCCAGCTGCGCGTTCATGGCTGTAACTTTCTATACGACAGGGTGCAGGCAAGACCGCCCAGCCCGAAAATCACATAGACCAACGGCACGCGCAAGGCTGCAATGGCCACCAGACTGACCAGGCCAAAGGCCGCACACCAGCGCCAGCCCAATACATTGGTTTTGAGCGCTTTCGTCAGTTTGAGGGCGCTTGCGCCAATCAGGCCGGCGGCTACCGCACCCATGCCGCGCAATGCGCCGGCAACTTCCGGGCGACTAGCAAACTGCGCGTAGATCAAGGCCAGAGTCAGAACTGCCAGCAGGGGTGCCGCTAACATCCCAGCCATGGCCGCCATGGCACCCTTGAGCCCGAAGTAACGACCGCCGATGATCAGCGACAGGTTGACCACATTGGGGCCGGGCATGACCTGCGCTACGGCCCAATCTTCTATGAACTCCTCGGCGGTCAGCCAGCGCTTTTTTTCAACTAATTCCCGCTGAACAATCGCCATCACCCCGCCAAAGCCCTGCAAGGTCAGCAAGGTGAAGGAGACAAACAAGTCGGTGAGCGATTCGGGGCGGGGGCGGTCTGGGGTAGGCAAAGAACTCATGGCTTGGATTATGGCGTTTTACGGGCTTTTGAATACACGATCAAACGGTCATGCCGCCCGACACCTCGATCACCGCGCCATTGATGTAGCTGGCTTCGTCACTGGCCAGAAAGGCGTAGACGTTGGCAATTTCTTCTGGTTTACCCAGGCGTTTCAGGGGTACTCTGGCTTTCATCTCCTGCATCAAATGGTCAGGAATGGTGTCCAGGATCGGGGTGGCAATAAATCCGGGTGCGATAGCGTTCACCCGCACGCCCTTGGGGCCGAGTTCGCGGCTCCAGGTTTTGGTGAAACCGATCACGCCGAATTTTGAGGCAGCGTAGTTGGTCTGGCCGAAGTTGCCGTAAATACCCACCACCGAGCTGGCGTTGAGAATCACGCCGCTGCCTTGCGCAACCATGGTGTCTACCACCGACTGCGCGCAATGGAAAACGCCCCGCAGGTTGATGTCTATGACCTGGTCAAACTGCGCCATCGTCATTTTTTGTAGCCGGGCGTCCTTGGTGATGCCGGCGTTGTTCACCAGCACATCGATGCGGCCAAACTGGTTTTTTACCTGAGCCACCACCGCGTCAACCATCGTGCGGTCGGTCACGTCCATCAGGCAACCGATGGCCTGGGCCCCAAGGGCCTTGCATTGCGCAACGGCTGCATCCACGCCCGCTTGCCGCAGGTCACAGACAACAACGATAGCACCTTCTGCTGCAAACTTGAGGGCGGTGGCCAGGCCGATGCCCTGCGCTGCGCCGGTGATGATGCTGACCTTGTTCAGTAGTCGTGTCATAGGGCTTTCGTTATGAAGTTGAGGAAAAGGGTCTTGAGCTGGTGAGCATCAATGGCCGTAAAACTCAATTTCATCATATCGCCCCGGATGGACGCTGAAGCGATGAGGCACGCACGACAGCCATCTCAAATCTGAAGCCTGCGCAACATCCTGGACTCTTTACCGCAATATTGTCTTGTTCGCGCTCCAGCCTGAGCCTTCTCTAATCGAGTCAGTTTTGATGTGAATAAATTAGAAGGCCTTTAAATGCTACTCATCAGTTAAATGAGCCGGGTAGCATATTGACCTGCTTAGCAATATTCGCCCAAGTTTCAGTTTCTTTTTTGATGAAGTTTCCTGCCATAGCATGCGTACCAGTCATGGGGTTGACGCCGTCTTGTAATAAACTTTTCACCACATCTGGTTACTCGAAAGTTTTATTGATGGATGCATTGAGCACATCAAAGACTGCTTGGGGAGTACCCGCCGGCGCCATCAAGACCACCGAAGAAGTCATGTTCATATCCTTGAGTCCCCCTTCAACATAATTTGGTATCGTTTTCGCGGCCTCACTTCGTGTCGGCAATGTCAGTGCCAGAGCTTTTACTTTTCCTGAGTTGATCACTGGCCCCATGGAGCTGATGCTGCCGATAAGTAGGTCAATATGCCCACACATCAAATCATTCAAGCACTGCTTTCAAGGGCCATTGACTCAGCGGGGCAGAGTCAGAGGTGAAACCCTACAATGTCGGGTTATCCGAAGCCCCCATGAACGCCCCACTAGACGTCTCCTTTTTTACGCGCGCAGCAAAGCCGCTGACCAGTTACCGCAAGTACTGGGCGGCGCGCTTTGGCACGGCCAAGTTTTTGCCAACCAGCCGTCAGGAAATGCAGGCGCTGGGCTGGGACAGCTGTGACATCATCATCGTCACTGGCGACGCTTATGTGGACCACCCGAGCTTTGGCATGGCGGTCATTGGCCGCATGCTCGAGGGCCAGGGCTTTCGGGTCGGCATCATTGCCCAGCCTGACTGGCAAACGGCCGACCCTTTTCGCATTCTGGGCAAGCCCAACCTGTTTTTCGGCGTGACTGCCGGCAACATGGATTCGATGATTAACCGCTACACGGCAGACCGCAAGATTCGCAGCGACGACGCCTACACGCCGGGCGACATCGGCGGCAAGCGGCCGGACCGTGCTGCGCTGGTGTATTCGCAGCGATGCCGTGAGGCCTACAAAGAAGTGCCCATCGTGCTGGGCGGCATCGAAGGCTCGCTCAGGCGCATCGCGCATTACGACTACTGGTCGGACAAAGTCCGCCGTAGCGTGGTGATCGACGCCAAATGTGACTTGCTGCTTTACGGCAACGCAGAGCGCGCGATTGTTGAAATTGCGCACCGACTCGCAGCCAAAGAATCCATCGTCACCATCACCGACGTTCGCGGCACCGTCTTTATTCGCCGCAGCGGCGACGATACGGCCAGCGGCTGGTTCGAGATTGATTCGACCAGCGTGGACGCACCGGGCCGCGTTGAGGCGCATGTCAACCCCTACCTGATGATTTCCGACCAGGCCAAAGAGCAGGGCGCCACTTGTGCTCGCGAGGACGAGGCCGCCGAGGTCGCCGTCAAGGCCGAAGCGGCCGGCTCCCCGTCGATCAAGGCGCAGGTCAAGCCTCAGGCCAATGCGCAGGCCAACCCCGCCATCAAGCCGCTGACCTTTGTGCAAAATCCCAGCCTGCCTTCGATGCAGGGCAAGATCAAGGTGCCACCCCGAGACCGTTCGGTGATCCGCCTGCCGTCTTACGAGCAGGTCAAAAGCGACGCCGTGCTTTACGCTCACGCCAACCGTGTGCTGCACCTGGAAACCAACCCCGGCAATGCCCGCGCGCTGGTGCAGGCGCACGGCGAGGGCGCCACGGCGCGTGACGTGTGGATCAACCCGCCGCCCATTCCGCTGACCACGGCCGAGATGGACTACGTGTTTGACCTGCCTTACGCGCGTTCGCCGCACCCGAGCTACGCCGACGAGAACGGCAGCCACGACCACGCCACCAAAATCCCGGCCTGGGAGATGATCCGCTTTAGCGTGAACATCATGCGCGGCTGCTTTGGCGGCTGCACTTTTTGCTCAATCACCGAGCACGAAGGCCGCATCATCCAGAGCCGTTCTGAAGACTCGGTGATCCGCGAGATCGAGGCGATTCGCGACACGGTCAAGGGTTTCACCGGCGCCATTTCCGACCTTGGCGGACCGACCGCCAACATGTACCGCATTGGCTGCAAATCGGCCGAGATCGAGTCGGCCTGCCGCAAGCCCTCATGTGTTTACCCTGGCATCTGCCCCAACCTGAACACCGATCACGCGCCGCTGATCAAAATGTACCGGCGCGCTAGAGCCCTCAAGGGCATCAAGAAAATACTGATCAGCTCGGGCGTGCGCTACGACCTCGCGGTCGAAAGCCCCGAGTACGTCAAGGAACTGGTGTCGCACCACGTGGGCGGCTACCTCAAGATTGCGCCCGAGCACACCGAGCAGGGGCCGCTGACCAAGATGATGAAGCCCGGCATCGGCAGCTACGACAAGTTCAAGCAGCTGTTTGAAAAGTACTCGCTGGAAGCCGGTAAGAAGCAGTTTTTGATTCCCTACTTCATTGCCGCCCACCCCGGCACCAGCGACGAGGACATGATGAACTTGGCCGTCTGGCTCAAGAAAAGCGGTTTCAGGGCCGACCAGGTGCAAACTTTTTACCCTTCGCCCATGGCCACGGCCACCACCATGTACCACACCAGCCGCAACCCGCTGCGCAAGATCACGCGTGACAGCGAGACGGTGGATATCGTGCGCGGCGACAAGCGGCGGCGTCTGCACAAGGCCTTTTTGCGCTACCACGACGCCAACAACTGGCCGCTGCTGCGCGAGGCGCTCAAGTCCATGGGCCGTGCTGATTTGATTGGCAACGGTAAGCACCATTTGATTCCGACCTTCCAGCCTCTCACGGATGGTGGTTACCAGAGCGCACGTCGTAAAAACTCGACTTCGGCGCCTAGCAAGACGGCAGCGCCCGTCAGAGGCCGTTTGCTGACCCGACATACCGGTTTGCCGCCGCTGGCTCAGGGCGCAGGCCCTCCCAAAGCGGCCGGACCTAAACCGTCCAAACGCCGCTAAAGCCGGACCCCTGAAGTCCGGCTTCAGGCCATGGTGTGCAGCGGAATATCGCGCTGCGATGCCAGCGCATCCAGCTGAGCCCGCGTTTGCTTCTTTAAAAACCGGGCGATGGCCACGCGCGTTGCTGCGCTTTGCAGGCTGACCAGGCTAGATGCCGCCACGCCGGCTGCTGCGCACAGCGCCGCCGCAAAATGCGGCTCCAGCGCCGCCACTGCGACCCGACCGTCCTTGCAGGCATAGACGCCGTAGCCAGCATGCGCGCCCCCCACAAAACCGTTGGACTGGGTCAGCCCCCATTGGCGGGGTAGCGCCAGGTAGCGCGCCGCTTCTGAGAGCGCCACCTCCATATACACGCCCTTGCCGCCCACGCGCTGGCGCAGCGCCGCTTGCAGCACGGCCTCACTGGCCATCAGGGAGCCGCCCATGTCGGCAAACAGGGTGGCGGGCAGTTCCAGCCCGGGCACCAGCCCCATGTCGGCCAGGTAGGTGAGGTCATGGCCGGGTATTTCAGCGCCAGCGCCCGGGCTGCCGACGATGGCGACATGCGACAGGGCAGGGTACAGGCGGTGCAGGCTTTTCCAGCTCAGGCCTAGCTTTTCAATGGCAGACGGACGAAACGAGCTCAGTAGCACATCCGTTTTGGCGAGCTTGCGGTGCAGAGATTTTTGGCCGGCCTCGGTCTTCAGGTCGGCGGTGATGGTTTTCATTCCCTCGTGCAGCTGAGCGTAAGCCGCCGGGCTGTAGCGTTGCATCGGGTCGCCTGCGGGTGGTTCGAGCTTGACGCAGCGCGCGCCCATTTGCCGGCAACGCATCAGAGCCGATGGACCCGGCAGGTTCAGCGCTAGGCTAAGCAGGCGCAGGCCTTTGAGGGGTTTGAAGGCTGGCGGTGCTGAGCGCTTTGCGGAAGGGCTTGTCATGGGATTTAATTTACCCCAGACCGTCAAACCGCTTATTCGCCGAAATTCAGCGGCAGCCCGACATAGTTTTCAGCCACCGAGCGCGAGCCGGCATCGGAGTGAACGATGTAGTCAAGTTCGGCCTCTTGCAGTTTCTGGCCGATCTCGCCGTTTTCAGGAAAGCTGTGCATGAGGCTGGTGAACCACCACGAAAAGCGCTCTGCGCGCCAAACCCGGCGCAGGCAGCGCTCTGAGTAGGCGTCAATGCCAGCGGAGGTTTTGTCGCGGTAAAACTCAATGAAAGCGCCAGAGAGGTACTTGACATCGCTGGCCGCCAGATTCAGCCCTTTGGCGCCGGTGGGCGGCACGATGTGGGCTGCGTCACCGGCCAAGAACATCGAGCCGAAACGCATGGGCTCGGTCACAAAGCTGCGCAGCGGGGCAATGCTTTTTTCAATCGACGGGCCTGTCACCAGTTGCGCGCGCGCCTGCGGGTCTAAGCGCAAGCGCAGTTCGTCCCAAAAGGCCTCGTCGGACCAATTCTCAACCTTGTCGGTCAGCGGCACCTGAAGGTAGTAGCGGCTGCGTGTGTGGCTGCGTTGCGAGCACAGCGCAAAGCCGCGCGGGCTGTTGACGTAAATCAGCTCGTGGTGCACCGGGGGCGTGTCGGCCAGCACGCCCAGCCAGCCGAAGGGGTAGACCTTTTCATATTCGCGGATCGCGCTGCGCGGTGCACTGGCACGGCACACGCCATGAAAACCGTCGCACCCAGCGATGAAGTCGCAGGCGATTTCATGCTGCACGCTGCCGTTAGCTCCCGAGGTTTCGTAGCGCACTCGCGGCCTGTCGGTGTCAAAGTCGTGCAACGTGACGTTTGCGGCCTCGTAAATGGTGGGCAGACCGGCCGCCTGGCGCGCGTCCATCAGGTCGCGTGTGACTTCTGTTTGGCCATAGACCATCACTTGTTTGCCAGCTGTAAGCGCCTGCATGTCGATTCGGTGGCGCTCTCCCTTGAACAGCATGTCAAAGCCACCGTGAACCAGACCTTCCTGGTGCATGCGCGCGCCTACGCCAGCTTCGTCGAGCAAGTCCATGCTGACTTGTTCCAACACGCCGGCGCGAATGCGGCTGAGTACGTAGTCGGGGGTTTGGCGCTCGATCAGGATGGC
>CAMBWM010000026.1 GCA_945871335.1 Polaromonas sp. YR568
CAAAAGCAGGGGAAAAACAGCTTTTACCGCGATCTGCTGCACCATCTGCGCCACAGTACCGACCGCTTTCGCATTGCGCCAGGCATCAAAGGCATGGTGATGCTGGTCTTTGATTTGCCGTCTTTTCCATTTGTTTTCAAAATCATTCGCGATGAATTTCCGCCGCAGAAAAAAACCACAAGAGAGCAAATTAAAGGTAAGTACCAGCTGGTGAAATACCACGATCGGGTGGGCCGGATGGCAGACACCTTGGAATACAGCAAAGTAGCCTTGCCATTGTCCAGGTTCGAGCCTGAGCTGCTAGAGGAATTGCGCAGTAGCTGCAGCAAGCATATCGAAATCAACGACGGTGCGCGGGAGGCAGAGCTGGTCATAGCACACGCCTACATTGAGCGGCGCATGATTCCGCTGAACATCCACTTGAAAGAAGCAGATGCTGTGGGCGACACTGCGGGCATAGAGCGTGCTGTCATTGAGTATGGCAATGCGCTCAAAGATTTGATTGCGGCCAATATTTTCCCGGGCGACATGATGTGGAAAAATTTTGGCATCACGCGCCAGGGCAAGGTCGTTTTTTACGACTACGACGAAATTGAATACATCACGGACTGCAACTTCAGACGTGTTCCGCCTCGTGATGGTCAGACTGAAGAGCTAGGCCCCGGTCAGGTCTGGTTTGACGTGGGCGCTAAAGATGTTTTCCCAGAAACTTTCGGCCCTTTTTTACTGGGTAATGCACATGTACGACAGGCTTTTTTAAAGCATCACGCTGATCTGCTGAACCCCGAGTTTTGGAATGACAAAAAGCAACGTATCTTGGCCGGCGAGATGCCAGACATCTTCCCGTATGACGTGCAACGACGCTTTGGGTTTCTTAGGCGCTAGGTTAAATCTTATACACCAGTAGGAATTTCTTTAACTTTTTAAAATTCAACCACCTACCATTTCCTATCCGCGGCCCAAAAAACGGACAATTTCTACTAACCTAATTCAATACGTGCGTTTGCTATTTGGAGTACGTAGGTGTAAGAGCAGCTGATAACATTCAGCATCTTCTGCGAGCCGAAATGTGAACGGTTTCAAGAGTCCCTTGCCGGGCTTGAGAGCTGCTTTGCTGTTTTGTTTGCTTTCCGGGTAGATTGAGTCATCGTTGCCGATCAAGCACGCGCAGTCCAGCGGCGCTCACGAATGAACCGCGCTGCCTGTAGTCTCGCCGCATTGGGCACTCGGCCCGCATGCTTGAAAAATCGCAGCATTAAGCATGTGGCTGCTTAACTGCAGTTTGCAGGATGCGCACGGGGCCGACTAATGTCCTCAAGAAAAGACTAAGTCCCAGGGTTACTATTGGCGATGCGCAGTGCCTGAATCAGACTTTCCCTCGCACCGTTTGCGTGCCGGCGCGCCATCTGGGCGGCCGCCCGTGCGTCGCCGGAACGGAAAGCCTCTGCTATTGCCGCATGCTCCCGTATCACCTCCTTAATACGATGCTGGTCGAAGCCGATGCGCAGCCTAAGCGAGCTAATCAGCTGGAATGAGCCTTTTAGCGTCTGAATTGCGACGTCGTTTTGCGCAATCGAATTGATGGCGCTGTGGAACTCGGCGTCGGCGGGCAGTATCCCCTTTGCGTCGGCGTTACGGGCGGCCTTTTCGTATGCCAGTCGCGCTCTGTCGATCCGCTCCAACTGCGAGGACGTAGCCGCCGCGATGCTCTTCTCTATCAACATCGATTCGATGGCAGCCCGCACGTCGTAGAGGTTGGTAATGTATTGCTCGTCGATCGCCCGCACTACGGCCCCTCGATTTGGGATGTTCTGCACTAGGCCACTGCCTTCGAGCTTCCACAAAGCCTCCCGAACAGGCGTAACGCTGATGCCTAAGCGCGCCGCAATATCGGTCAGCTTGAGCCGGTCCCCTGGCCCATAGATACCGTCCAAGATCATGTTGGATATGGCGGTTGCCACCGGGTCGACCGACCCCATGTTTTCAACGCCTTGTGGCACAGATGTCTTCATTGTGAGGCTTCGTTCGATGCAAACATTAATATTTTTAAATTTAAAATACAGTTTTTATGATCAAATAAGTTGACAGAACAAATTTTGTGATCATAAAATCAAGAAAATGATAAACAAATGATTTCTGTATGACCTCAATTATCACCACCGCTTTGTTTTCACGCCGCGCGCTACTTGCCGCGCTTGGGTCTTTGTCGTTGTTGGCGGCACCACTGCAGGCGGTAGGGCAGACCAGCGGCGCAGACGCCGCGAAGTGGCCAGAGAGACCGATCAAGATCATCGCCCCGGATGCGCCAGGCGCAGGTAACGACGTATTCATCCGGCTGATCGCACCACTTTTAGCACAGGCGCTAGGTGTACCAGTGGTCGTTGACAACCGACCTGGTGCTGGTGGACGTATCGGTGTGGAGGCGGTTTTCCGCTCCGCACCTGACGGTTACACCTTGCTGGTCGGAAACGCAGGATCGAACGGAATCAACGCCGCGATTTACAAGAACCTCCCCTATGACCTTGAGCGCGACTTCGAACCTTTGTCCCTGCTGGTCACCGGGCCAAATGTGTTGGTGGTCAACCCGCGCACTATGCCGGTTGACGGAGTGGTGGGTCTGTTGGAAGCGCTCAAGCGACGTCCCGGAGAAATCAACTTTGCTATAACCGCACCGGGTGGGTCGGCGCACATGATGACCGAATTGTTCCGCATCCGGGCCGGCACCGACTTCGTTACGGTTCCATACAAGGGGGCACCCGACATGGCACGTGGCCTCCTGTCGGATGAGGTTCACGCCAACTTCAACAATCTTTCGAACATCCTGCCGCAGATTCAATCAGGTGGCGTCAGAGCTATCGCTGTGACCTCTCCGGCACAAAGCCCGCTACTGCCCGGTGTGCGAACCATGATGGAACAGGGCATCACGGACTTCGATGCAATTGCCTGGACCGCTTTGTTCGCGCCTCGGGGTACGCCTAAGGTGATCGTTGACAAACTCTCGGTCGGGCTGGCCAGCCTTCGAAACATGCCGGGCCTTGCGGAGCGCGTGCGTGCACAAGGCGGGCAATTGGAGTTGTCTGACTCCATGACCCTGCGCAAGCGTGTAGGCAGCGATATCGCTAAGTGGCGAGCTGTCGCGCAAAAGGCCCGGATTACCGCCGAATAACCCTTTATCAACTGGAGATGACTATGAAAAAAATCTTGTCTGCAATAACCATAGCCGCATCGGCATTGGTTGCCATGCCTGGTCTGGCTGCGACCAAGCTCGTGATGGCTAGCCATGATCCGATCGGTTCCTACAATCACACCCAGATCGGACGCTTCAAGACCTGCGCTGAAAAAGGCGGGGCTTTTGCAGTGACCGTCTACCCTGCCGGGCAGATCGGGACGGCACGGGAAATCGTCGAGCAACTCAAGCTCGGTGCCATCGATATGTCTGTGAACGACACGGCCTATATGTCCAACATCCAGCCGGAGTTGACAGTCTTCCAACTGCCGTTCATGTTCAACGACTGGGCACACGCCGAACGTGCGATGGATGGGGAGCCCGGGCGGACCGTGACTGACCTTCTGACACGCAATCAGGGTATTCGCCCGATGGCGTTCATGCACAACGGCTTTCGCGATTTCATCACGATTTCCAAGCCGATCAGATCCATAGATGACTTCAAGGGAGTGAAGTTGCGTTCCCCTCCGATTCCGATCTGGGTCAAGATGTTCGAGTTGCTAGGTGCCGCGCCCACCACGGTTGATTTCACCGAGGTCTATCAGGCCATGCAGTCCAAGCTCGTGGAAGGTATG
The DNA here is from genome assembly GCA_945871335.1 of Polaromonas sp. YR568. Next base: position 3,802 of record CAMBWM010000026.1, read on the forward strand.
GAGTCGACTGCCGAGGGATTTGTCAGCAGTAAGGTGTTTGAAGTATCAAAGTACGTCACGCTAACCGGTCACATGTACAACTTGATGATGCTCACCATCAATGAGAAGAAGTACCAGTCTCTTTCAGAGAACGAGAAAAAAGTTTTGGCCGGCTGTGCCGCGGATTTTCGAAAAGTGGGCAACCCCGAGGTCATCGAAGTGACGGAGAAGTCCTACAGCACGCTGAAATCCAAAGGCCTGACCATTCTGACCCTTGACAAGGCGCCTTTGCGTGCCCGCCTGGCGCCGGCGTGGGTGCCACTGCTCGGGAATGCCGCCAAGACCGGCCAGCCACTTATTGACCAGATCGCTAAGCTGCGCTAGACATCGACGCCCAACGCCCCGAAAGGCCATGTCATGAACACCAATAGCAGTTTCTCCCAGCGTTTGTCCCGCTGGCTCGCGAACCTGTGTGGCGCATTGATTGCAATGCTGGTGTTGGTGATCTTGGCCGACGTTGCCAGCCGAAACCTGCTGGGCAGATCAATCACAAGTGCCGCTGAGGTTGCGGTACTGATACAGCTCTACGTAGTATTTATCGCGGCTGCGGTCGCTTTCCAGCGTGGCCTGCACTTCGTGATCTTTTCCGTCGACCACTACCCGCCCAAAGTGGGACGGGCATTGGCCTTGCTCGTTCGCGGGATCATCGTCGCGTTTTCTGCCACGCTGGCCTATTACGGCGTCAAGCTCAGCCTGGGGCAGTGGACCCAACTGAGTGCTTCGCTGCAGATTCCCTACAGCTTCTTCTATTTCGCGCTGCCGGTCGGCTGTGTGGTGACGATAGTGTTTGCTTTGCTCGAACCACTGGACATTGGTCTTGCCAATGAGCTCGTCCATACCCAGGAAAGGGCAAAGAAGGTCGTCACATGATATTTTTTTTATTCGTGGTCGCGGCAGCGCTGGTATTTGCCGGGGCACCCATCGCCTATGCGATAGGCGCTAGCGCACTGGCGACTTTCTTGGTATTTCTAGGTCATCTGCCTGCCGAGGTGGTGGCGCAGCGTGTGCTTGGCTCGGTCGATAAGTTCACTTTGATAGCCATTCCGCTTTTTATTCTCGGCGGTGAGCTGATGAACACCGGTGGGTTGACAGACCGTCTAGTGCGTCTGTGTCGTGCGATCCTCGGCCCGATCCGAGGTGGCCTGGGCCTAGTGACGGTGGGGACCGGTGTGTTTCTCGCCGGCATCTCAGGTTCTGGAACTGCCGACGCCGCCGGCCTTGCCAAGACGCTGATTCCAGCCATGCGCAAACAGGGCTACGAGGAGGGCCTGGCGGCCAGTATCGTCGCTTCGGCGGGTGCGCTGGGGCCCATTATTCCACCCAGCATCGTAATGATCATTTACGCGTCGATGACGAACATTTCGATTGGAAAACTGTTTCTCGCCGGTGTCGTACCAGGGCTGTTGATGGGACTAGCGTTCATGGGCTTGGTGGTGATGTTCGCTTTCCGTTTTGGCTACCCGCGAGAACCTTGGCAAGGTATGCGCAACCTCATCTCGGCACTGTTCGGCGCGGCAGGCCCGCTGGTCGCCCCGGCGATTATCCTGGTCGGCATCATCGGCGGCTACTTCAGCGCCACAGAGACCGGCGCCTTCTTGGTGCTATACGCACTGGGGTTGGGATTCTGGTACCGCGAGCTAACCTGGGCTAAGGTTTTTCAAGCCTGTGTAGAAACGGCCATGAGTGTGGGCAGTATCCTGTTCATCATTTCTTTGGCGTCGGTGCTCGGATGGATCCTGGCTGTCGGCGGATTGCCGCAACAGATCGGCGTATTGATCAATACCTTTATTGAGCAAAAATCACTGGTGATGCTTGTGATCATTGCAATCTTGCTTTTTCTGGGCTGCTTCCTCGACGGGTTAGCCGTCATGGTGATTCTGGTACCGATCTTCATGCCGATTTCGACCGCACTTGGCTTAGATCCTATTCATTTCGCTATGGTCATCGTATTGTGCATTGTGGTCGGCGGTGTCACACCTCCGGTGGGCATCACACTCTATGTCGCCTGCCAGGCGGGGGGCGTCTCCTTCAACAGAGTCCATAAGACGATTTGGTGGTTTGTCGGCGCAATGACTGCGGTAACTCTCGCCTGCGCGTTCGTGCCGGCACTTACCACGGCCTTGCCAAATGCCGTCTTCGGAAGCTGACACAGCGATGCCGGCGGATCTTCTGGTTCAAGTGCCTTCTGTTGTTGCCGAATGCCCACTTTGGGATGTGGCGCGAAGCGGCTTGTGGTGGGTGGACGTCCGCAAGCCCTCTGTCTCCTTCTGGAGCGACACTACTGGCAGGGTCCAGACATGGCCGGTGCGAGAACCCGTCGGTTGTATCGCTTTAACGGACAAGAACAGGGTGCTGCTCGGCATCGGGGGGCACCTGGCCGAGTTCGACCCTTTCACCGGTCGGGTCCAGCCAATCGTTTGCATCGAACCCGAGGTGCCAGCGATGCGGCTCAATGACGGTCGAGTTGATCCCACGGGGCGCTTGTGGATAGGCTCCATGTCAGACTTGGGCAACGTACCTGCAGGCAGCCTTTGGACTTGGGAGCCCGGCCAAGTTCCTGAGGCTGCGATGCGGAAAATCTTCATCCCAAATGCACTTGCCTTCAGCAGCGATGGATCACAGGGAACTTTTGCCGACACACACACAGGCGACGTTATCTCCTTCGCTACCGCCGATCCCTTTAAATCGCGCGTACTTCTCAAGGCTTGCGCTGCGGCCGGCCGACCCGACGGCGCGGCCATGGACCAAGACGGATGCGTATGGAATGCGCGGTTCGCAGGAGGCTGTGTGATTCGCATTGCTCCAGACGGCAAGGTCGATAGGACTATCACCTTGCCGACGTCGAACGTGACAGCCTGCGCATTTGGCGGTTCAGATCTAAAGACCTTGTATGTGACAACCGCCAGCAAAGGGCTTTCTGCGCAAGAAATGATCAGACAACCCTTGGCGGGAAGCATTTTTGCCATCCACCTTGACCAAAAAGGCGTCGCTGATGGGCGCATAAGCGACGCGGCCCTGTGTCGGTCTGATCGCCAAATAAGTCACGCCCACCTCATCACCTGAAGGATGAAATGCAAATCACCGAACTCAAAACATTTGTTGTCGACGCCTTCAGGGCTAATTATGTGTTTGTGAAGCTCTATACCGATGCAGGCATCACAGGTGTGGGCGAGGCGACAGTCGAAGGCAGCGAACTGACCGTGGCTCAATGCATTGTGGAGTTCGGCCGCTATCTGGTGGGAAAGGACCCGTTTGCAATCGAACACCATATCGAGACCATGAACCGCGACTGGTACTGGCGCACCGGCGTTATCCACCGCAGTGCTCTCAGCGCGTTGGAGGCGGCTATGCTTGACATCAAGGGCAAGGCACTGGGTGTTCCGGTGTACGAGCTACTTGGCGGTCGACACCGCGACCGGGTGCCGTGCTATGCCAACGCATGGTTCACTGGCGCCCGTGAGCCAGCTGAATTTGCTGCGAAGGCCGAGGTTGCTGTCAGGATGGGCTTCAAGGCCTTGAAGTGGGATCCGTTCGGTTCGGCCTATCTGCGTATGACCCGACAGGAGCGCAACAAGGCTGTGGCCATTGTCGCGGCGGTACGCGATGCGGTCGGCAAGGATATCGAGTTGTTGATCGAAGGCCATGGCCGCTTCAATGTACCCACTGCCATTGGCATCGGCCAAGAGTTGCGGGAATTTCGACCCTATTGGTTTGAGGAGCCTATTCCACCAGAGAGCATAGATGCACTTGCCGAGGTCCGTGCGGGTTGCGGGATCGCCATCGCGGCTGGCGAAAGATACTATGAACCGGAGCGCTTCCGGGAACTGATCACCCGCGGCGCGGTTGACTTTGTGCAGCCTGACATCTGCCATGTAGGCGGAATGATCGAAGCCAAGAAGATCGCTGGACTGGCCCATATGCGCTACCTGCCGATTGCGCCACACAACCCGATGGGGCCCATCGGCAACGCAATGACACTCCACCTTGCTGCAGCGATTCCTAATTTCGAGATGCTGGAGACAATGGCTACTGATGTGCCACGCCGCGGGGAAGTCGTACATGAAGACCTGGTGCTGGTCAACGGAGACATGCTCATTTCCGATGCGCCGGGGCTTGGTGTCGACATCGACGAAGAGGCTTGCTTACGCTATCCCCACAAGTCGTATGCACTGCGGCACTACGTAGGCAAGCTTACCGATATCCGGCCGCCGGATGCACGACCATTTTTCCGTGTAGAGGTTAGCACTTGACAGGACCCTGCCGCCAATCGGGGATGGATAACGTGATCGGTATAAGTCGGTGAAAGACTTCTTCAGCCTGCACGGAAAGATTGCGGTTGTTACGGGTGCGGGACGTGGACTCGGCCAGGGCATTGCCTCGCGGCTGGCCTCGGCGGGGGCCACTGTCGGCATCAATGACTTGGACACTTTGGTGTGCAACCGGGTTGTCGAGCGCATCGTGAAGGATGGAGGCAGTGCCTTCGCCATGCCCGGTAACGTCGCCGATGAAACGACGATGGCCGCCCTGTTTGGATTGGTTGACACAGACTTAGGTGGGATCGACATACTTGTCAACAATGCGGGCATCTCGGTGGCGGAGGACATTTTTGAAATGTCTATCGAAAACTGGCGGAAAGTATTGGACATTAACCTGCTGGGAGCTGTCATTGGCTCAAAGCTTGCCCTTGAACAAATGAGAAATCATGGGCGGGGAGGTCGCATTATCATGATCGGTTCTATGGTCGCCCATCAAGGTGCTGTCCGCGGCTGGGTCCATTATGGCGCCAGCAAGAGTGGGCTCCATGGTCTAGGCAAAACGCTCGCGCGCACTGCTGCCCGGTTCGGGGTCACTGTGAACAATATTGCACCGGGCATTATCGAAACCGAGCTGCTACAGCAATCCCACGGTGCTGAGGGCGTCAAGCAATTGCTGCAGCAGGTGCCACTGGCACGGCTGGGAACGCCAAACGATGTGGCTGCCGCAGTCCATTTCCTCGCCAGTAGCGATGCCGCATATATCACCGGTGCAACAATCGATGTGACCGGTGGTATGTACATAAGAGCTTGAAGGATCCGACATGAGCGAACCCCAGAAGCAAGCCAATAACGGATCTATTGCGCGTCAACTCCGAGGCCGTAACGCGCTGGTTACAGGCGGCAGCCTTGGTATTGGACAAGCTATCGTCCGACTACTTGCAGCTTATGGGGCTAATGTGGCAATCCAGCGACTACCGGCGCTTGACGCGGCCCAAGGGTACGCAGGTGCTGCGCAGGAACTCGCGGCGCTGGTTGCGGCTCACGGAGGGCGTGCCTGTGTCATTGATGCCGATTTTGGCCAACCTGGCGGTGCAAGAGACACCGTGCGCGAAGCTTGGCAAGGTATTGGTCCGATTGACATCTTGTTTATCTCCGCCTCGGTCCAACAACGCGAGCCTTTTGGTGCCGTCTCATTAGAGAACGCGACGCACCAATTCCTAGTCAACTACTGGTCCACAGTGGAGTTGTTGCAAGAAATCCTGCCCAACATGAAGGCGCGCGGCTTCGGCCGCGTGGTCTCGATCGGCAGCATCAACCAGGACCGGCCAAGCCCTGACTTAGCCGTCTACGCCTCGCTCAAGGCCGCGCAGCACAATCTCATTACCAATCTCGCCAAACAACACATAGCAGATGGCATCACGCTAAACACGGTGTCACCCGGACTGATCGCCACGCCGCGTAACGACTGGCGAAGGCAGGACCAGGCTGCTTGGGAACAATTCCAAGCCGATGCAAACCCATTGGGCCGCGCCGGTCAGCCGCAGGAGGTGGCGCAGGTGGCGGTCAATCTGGTCCTCGACAACACTGGGTTTATCACTGGCGTGAATATCGGCATCGATGGTGGCGCTAACCTTTGAGTCTCAAGGTGGGCATTACACCTGTACTTGTGCAGCAATGATGCAACAAAACGCAAGAATCACGCCATATGCTGGAAACACGGACTCCCATTCCGTTTTCTCACAGCCCAGCTAGACGCCTTCAGAGCAGCATAGAAGTTTAATGGCTGGTACCACCAACAGGAATCGAACCTGTATCTAGCGCTTAGGAGGCACTCGTTCTATCCATTGAACTATGGCGGCGGTGTCGGTCCTGAATTGTATTCGTAGGGGCCAGCTTATTTGGTGAGCAGGCGCATCGCTTCTTCCAGCCCTTTGAGTGTCAGCGGGTACATGCGTTGGCTGACGAGTTGCTGCATCACGCTGATGCTCTGGCGGTACTGCCAGACGCCTTGCGGCTCGGGGTTGATCCAGGCGAATTTGGGAAAGGCGTTGGTCAGGCGCTGAATCCATTCGGCGCCGGATTCTTCGTTGTTGTACTCCACGCTGCCGCCGGGCTGCAAAATTTCATAGGGGCTCATGGTGGCGTCGCCCACAAAGATCAGTTTGTAGTCTTTGTTGTACTTGCGGATGATGTCCCAGGTGGCGAATTTTTCGGCAAAGCGACGGCGGTTGTTCTTCCACATGAAGTCATACACGCAGTTGTGGAAGTAGTAAAACTCCAGGTGCTTGAACTCTGTCTTAGTGGCGGAAAACAGCTCTTCCACCCGCGCAATGTGCTCGTCCATGGTGCCGCCCACGTCCATCAGCAGCAGCACCTTCACGTTGTTGTGGCGCTCGGGCACCATCTTGATGTCCAGCCAGCCGGCGTTGGCTGCGGTGGATTTGATGGTGTCGTCCAGGTCCAGCTCGTCGGCGCTGCCCTGGCGCGCAAATTTGCGCAGCCGGCGCAACGCCACCTTGATGTTGCGCGTGCCCAGCTCCTGGGTGTCGTCATAGTCCTTGTAGGCGCGCTGGTCCCACACTTTCACCGCGCTTTTGTTGCGGGTTTTTTCCTGGCCGATGCGGATGCCCTGCGGGTTGTAACCGTTGGCGCCAAAGGGTGAGGTGCCGCCCGTGCCAATCCATTTGCTGCCGCCCTCGTGGCGTTCTTTTTGCTCTTCAAAACGCTTTTTCAGCGTCTCCATCAGCTCGTCCCAGCCCATCTTCTCAATCTTGGCTTTGTCTTCAGCGCTGAGTTCAAGCTCCAGATTTTTGCGCAGCCATTCAAGCGGAATTTCCTGGCTGAAGTCGGCCACCATCTCGACGCCCTTGAAGTAAGACGCAAAAGCGCGGTCAAACTTGTCGTAGTGCTTTTCGTCTTTCACCAGCACCGTGCGGCTGAGGTAGTAAAAGTCATCGATCTTGTAGGCACCTTCGCCTTCGCCATGCCCGTCGCCGCCGCTGTTCGGGCCCACCACACCGGCCTTCAGCGCTTCAAGCAGCACCAGGTATTCCTTGACCGAAACCGGCAGCTTGGCTGAGCGCAGCGTGTAGAAAAAGTCAATCAGCATGCGACTTCTCAGGGGACCTGGTCTTTTACGCTCAGCGAATGCCGCCAGCGCCGCACTGCTTGCAGCGCCAGACCGCCGCCCAGACCAACCAGCACAATGCCGCCGATCACGCTGTTGCTGTAACCCTGGTCAAAAATGTCCAGCCCGAACAATTGCCCCAAGCCGAAACCCAGCAAAGAGCCACCCAGAAAACCCACGGCGTCGGTCAGGCCTTCAAACCACAAGGAGTTGTTCATGAGTTGCCTTTATCAGCGGTTCTGGCGTTGCATGAACACCAGTTTTTCAAACAGGGTGACGTCTTGCTCGTTCTTGAGCAGCGCGCCCACCAGCGGCGGCACGCTCACCTTGTTGTCTTTGCTTTGCAGCACGTCGAGCGAAATGTCTTCAGCCACCAGCAGCTTGAGCCAGTCCAGCAGCTCGCTGGTTGAGGGCTTTTTCTTCAGGCCCGGCAGGTTGCGCACGTCATAAAAGGTTTTCATGGCGGCGGTCAGCAACTCTTTTTTGAGGCCGGGGAAATGCACATCCACAATTTTTTTCATCGTGTCGGCATCCGGGAACTTGATGTAGTGAAAAAAGCAGCGGCGCAAAAACGCGTCGGGCAGCTCTTTCTCATTGTTGGAGGTGATAAACACCAGCGGCCGGTGTTTGGCTTTGACCAGCTCGCGCGTTTCGTAGCAGTAAAACTCCATGCGGTCGATCTCGCGCAGCAGGTCGTTCGGAAACTCGATGTCGGCCTTGTCAATTTCGTCGATCAGCAGCGCCACCGGCGCATCGGCGGTGAAGGCCTGCCACAGCACGCCCTTGAGGATGTAGTTGTGAATGTCCTTGACCTTTTCCTCCCCCAGCTGCGAGTCGCGCAGACGCGAGACCGCGTCATACTCATACAGACCCTGCTGCGCCTTGGTGGTTGATTTGATGTGCCACTGCAGCAGGGGCAGATTCAGCGCCTGCGCCACCTCCTCGGCCAGCATGGTTTTGCCGGTGCCTGGCTCGCCCTTCACCAGCAGTGGTTTTTGCAGCATGGCCGATGCATTGACGGCCAGCATCAGGTCTTCGGTGGCGACGTAGTTTTGGGATCCTTGAAATTTCATGTCTGTTAGGCCTTGATGCGGCATTACTGTGCTTGAGCTTGTCAGTTGGCTGTCAGCGTCCTGCGACCCTACACAGATATAATCCGGAGTGTTTTTAAGTTGAATCTCACCGGATTGTCCTCGCAAAATGACCAAGCTGCTCCCCACTTTTTTTGCTGTCCTCGTTGCTTTTTTGAATGTGACTGCCCAAGCCCAAGAGCTCAAGGGCGACGCCAAAGCCGGCCAGGCCATTAACGCCATGTGCATTGGCTGCCACGGCATCAAAGGCTATCAAGCCAGTTTTCCTGAAGTTTACAAAGTGCCGATGATTTCCGGCCAAAGCGAGAAATACATCGTCGCTTCGCTGAACGCATACAACAAGGGCGAGCGCAAGCACCCCAGCATGCGCGGTATTTCAGAGACTCTGACCGATCAGAACATGGCCGATCTTGCGGCTTACTACAGTGGCCACGGTGTGGTCGAAGGCAAGTCGGCCCCCAAAGAAGTCAAAGCCCCCAGCGCCCAAGTGGCTGCTCTTCTGGGCAAAGCCAATTGCGCTTCATGCCACGGTGCCAACTTCAGCATGCCGATTGATCCCTCTTACCCCAAAATCGGCGGCCAGCACGCTGACTACCTTTTTGTGGCTCTGAAGTCCTACAAAAACGATGCCAACGCCATCGTTGGCCGCGGCAACGCCATCATGGCCGGTATGGCCAAGCAGTACAGCAACGCTGAACTCAAGCAAATCGCCAACTACCTGGCGAGTGTGCCGGGCGACCTCAAGGTCGAGCCGCAAAGCCGATGGCGTTAAAACAAAGGCCTTGGCCTTTATGAAAAACCGCCGGAAGGCGGTTTTTTTGTTTCAGGCGGCCCGGCGGCGCGGGCTCAGTCCCGCGTGGCTTGACGCTGCACGCAGTCGATGTAAGCCGCGCCATCGGGCGGGCGGCTGGCGCGCTGGCTTTCCCAGACCATCTGGCCCAGGCAGTCCATGGTTTCGTGGTGGGCCGCGTGCAAAGAGTTGCGCTTGGCCGTCAGCAATTCAACCGCCTGCCTGATGCCGCGCGGCTGGTCAATCGAGCATTGCTCGCTGATGGTCAGGTGCATCGACAGGTGCAAAAAAGGGTTGGTTTTGCCATCTTTCACCTCGTACATTTTGTCCACGGCCGCCTCTGCATCGGCAAAATCAGCGTGGTACTCGGGGTGCTCTTCAATCCACTGGCTGACGATGGTCTCCATCGCGTCGAGTGGCGTGCTGGCCAGGCTTTTGGCATACACCGCGCAAAAGAACTGCCGCACATTGGCTTGGGAAGGCGTGAACATGGGCGAAAGCGTAGCACGCGACGCCTGTCTACACTGGCCCGCATGAGCCCCCGTGCACCCGTCCTTGTTGCCCCCGCCAGCCATGTCTGCTTTTTCAAGAGCGGCCAGGCCCTGCGCAGCCGCAGCGTGAGTGCGCGCGTGCTCACCGCCACGCTCGACGTGCCGGTGCCGCCCGCCAAAGTCACGGCCGACTGGCAGCGCGAGGTGGCGCTGCACTTGGCGCTGGTGCCGGGCGACGTCGAAGCCTTGCCGCTGGCCCGCACCCGGGTGCGCTGGCCGCAGCTGCGCCACTGTGTGCAAGCCATGGCTGAATGGACGCGCACCTTGGGCCTGCCGCAGCTGGCTGACTGCGAGCTGGCCCTGATGGCCTGCCGCGGCGCCAGGTACCACCACGACGGCGCGCAATACGGCGGCGCCGCCTTTGCCAACCTGTTTTTAAGCGAAGACCGGGGGCTGGACTTGCATTTCCCCCTCACCGGCCAGCGCATCCCTTTGACCAGAGGCACCGCCGTGCTGTTTGACACCGGCCAGCCGCACGCGGTCATTGAGCGCGGCGCCACCGGTTTTGATGCAGCGCACTTTGCGCCAGAGCGGGATTGCACGCAATTGTTTTTAACGTGGGAACTGCCGATTGAAAACCCTGGGGTGGCGCAGGCACTGCAGATTCAGTTCGACACTGACCCTGCGGCCGCCAAGCAGCTCAAAGAAGAGCAAGTCTGGGTGAATGGCGAGCCCGGCAGCGTGTGCCCGGCGTCGGGCCGGTGGGGCCCCTAGGCTTAGTTGTTTTGGGGGCAGAGCGATGGAAGACAATTAAAGCCATCTTTTATCTGGAGCTTTTGAATGATCAACAAGATTGCCCCGTCGATTGAGGCGGCGCTGGCCGGTGTGAAGGACGGCTCGACCGTGATGATTGGCGGCTTTGGCACCGCCGGCATTCCCAATGAACTGATTGACGGGCTGATTGCGCAGGGCGCCAAGGACCTGGTCATCGTCAACAACAACGCCGGCAATGCCGACACCGGCCTGGCTGCGCTGCTCAAGGCGGGTCGGGTGCGCAAGGTCATTTGCAGTTTTCCGCGCCAGGCTGACAGCTACGTGTTTGACGAGCTTTACCGCAGCGGCAAGCTCGAACTGGAGCTGGTGCCGCAGGGCAACTTGGCCGAGCGCATACGCGCTGCGGGCGCCGGTGTGGGAGCATTTTTTTCGCCCACGGGTTACGGCACCGATCTGGCCAAGGGCAAGGAAACGCGCGAGATCAATGGCAAGCACTACGTGCTGGAAATGCCGATTTATGGCGACGTGGCGCTGATACGCGCTGAAAAGGGTGACCGCTGGGGCAACCTGGTTTACCGCAAGGCGGCGCGCAACTTTGGCCCTGTCATGGCGACGGCCGCCCGCTTGACGGTGGCCACAGTGCATGAAGTGGTGGAGCTGGGCGCGCTGGACCCTGAAAACGTGGTTACCCCCGGCATATTCGTCAGCAAGATTGTCAGGATCGACCGCGTGGCCACCGAGGCCGGCGGTTTCAAAAAGGCGGCATGAGCATGAGCTATCAAAAACGCAGCAAAGAGCAACTCGCCCAACGCGTTGCGCAAGACATTCACGACGGCGC
>CAMBWM010000027.1 GCA_945871335.1 Polaromonas sp. YR568
AACCCGACCGCCCTTGCCGCACTTCGCTGGAATAACCGTTTTGCCAGCTTGGGACCAACTTTTGGCACAGCGCAAGAACTGCACCCGCTCAAAGAGCCTTACTGGATCAGCCGGAACGCGGCCCTGGCGCGGGAACTGGGGCTGGACCAATCCTGGTTGGCCTCGGTTGAAGCCTTGCAAGCCTTCACCGGCAATCAGACCTTGCCAGGCAGCCAGCCCTTGGCCAGCGTCTACAGCGGCCATCAGTTTGGCCAATGGGCCGGCCAACTGGGTGACGGCCGCGCAACCCTACTGGGTGAGTTGCAAACCCCACAGGGCGGCGTAGAGCTGCAACTCAAGGGTGCCGGGCTCACGCCCTACTCCCGCATGGGTGACGGGCGGGCGGTGCTGCGCAGCTCGATACGCGAATATTTGTGCTCTGAAGCCATGCATGGGCTGGGCATACCGTCCACGCGGGCGCTGTGTCTTAGCGGCTCTGATGACAAGGTGCTTCGCGAGGACATAGAAACCGCCGCCGTGGTCACGCGCAGCGCCCCCAGCTTCATCCGCTTTGGCCACTTTGAGCATTTCAGCCATACCGATCAGCACGTCCACCTCAAAACCCTGGCCGACTTTGTCATCGACCACTTTTACCCGGCCTGCCGCGATGCCGCGCAGCCCTACGCTGCTTTTTTGCAAGCGGTCAGCGAGCGCACCGCAGAACTCATGGCTGCATGGCAGGCGGTGGGCTTTTGTCATGGTGTCATGAACACCGACAACATGAGCATCCTGGGGCTGACCATTGACTACGGGCCCTTCCAGTTTCTTGACGGCTTCAAGCCCGATCACATCTGCAACCACTCCGACAGCCAAGGCCGCTACGCCTACAACCGGCAGCCCAACATCGCCTACTGGAACCTGTTTTGCCTGGGCCAAGCGCTGCTGCCGCTGATCCCGCAACAAGAAAACGCTCTGGCTGCGCTTGAGTCTTACAAAACGGTCTTTCCTGAGGCGCTGCAAAAGCGCATGCGCGCCAAGCTCGGGCTGCTCGATGACGCAACGCAAAACGATGACAAGCCCTTGATTGAAAGCACACTGAAACTTCTGGCGGCCCATCAAGTCGACCACACTATTTTCTGGCGCCGTTTGTGCCGCTTTGACAGCCCCGAAGGCCTGACATCAGTACGCGACCTGTTTGTGGACCGGGCCGCTTTTGACGCCTGGGCCAGCGCCTACGCAGCGAGGCGGAAGCAGCAAGAAAGCGCGGCGAGCACCCGCCTGATGTTTTCTACCAACCCCAAGTTCGTTTTGCGCAACCACCTTGGCGAGCAAGCCATACGCGCTGCCAAAGCACGGGACTACGCCGAAGTGAACAAACTCCTGACTGTGCTCCAGTCACCCTTTGACGAGCATGAAGACGTGGCTGACTACCAAGCCCTGGCCGGTTTTCCACCAGATTGGGCAAGCGGCATCGAGATCAGCTGCAGCTCCTGAATTCACCATCCCCTCTGAGAAAACGCCATGACTTATAAAATCCAAAAAACCGACGCTGAATGGGCCGCCCTGCTCGCTGAAAAAGGCGCTGAGGCCAAAGCATTTGAAGTCACGCGCCACGAATCCACCGAGCGCGCTTTCACCGGCAAGTACGAAGGCAACAAGGCCGCTGGCATTTACACCTGCATCTGCTGCGACAAACCACTGTTTGACGCCGCCACCAAATACGAATCCGGCTCAGGCTGGCCGAGTTACTTTGCACCACTGGACAGCAGCGCCGTCGAAACCAAGGTGGACCGGTCCCTGTTCAGCCAACGCGTCGAAGTGCACTGCCCCGACTGCGGCGCGCATTTGGGTCATGTGTTTGAAGACGGTCCGGCCCCGACAGGCCTGCGTTACTGCATGAACTCGGCTTCTCTGGGTTTTAAGCCCAAGTAATTCCGCCCCCGAATCCCGCTTCATAATCTAAGCCATGAAAATTTTGTTTGACTTCTTACCGATTGCCCTTTTCTTCGGCATGTTCAAGTACGCCGAAGGCGAGCGTGAGTGGGCGGCCGCCGTGGGCACTGAGTGGCTGGGTTTCATGGTGGCTGGCGGCGTGGTCGGGCCTGCTGAGGCCCCGGTGCTGCTGGCCACCGTGGTGGTGATTCTGGCCACGATGGCGCAGATCGTGTGGCTCAAAGGCAGCGGACGCAAAATTGACAAGATGCTCTGGGTCAGCTTAGGCCTGGTCACATTGCTGGGCGGCGCGACCATTTACTTTCACAGCGAAAGCTTCATCAAATGGAAGCCAACCGTGCTTTATTGGGTCATGGGCGGCGCTTTGCTGATCGGTCAGCTGGTTTTCAAGAAAAACGGTATTCGAAGCCTGATGGGTTCGCAAATGCGCCTGCCTGATGACATCTGGCAGCGGGTGAACCTGAGCTGGGCCGCGTTTTTTACCGCCATGGGCTTTATAAACCTCTGGGTCGCCTACAGTTTTTCAACCAGCGCCTGGGTGAATTTCAAGCTTTTCGGCGGGCTGGGTTTGATGTTCGCCTTTGTGGCGGTGCAGGCCATCTACCTCAACAAGTACATGACAGACAAAGACGGTGCTGCATGACTGCATCTTTTACTTTGCCGACTGTCGCCGCGATTGAGGCGCGGCTGCAATCCGTGCTGCAACCCACGGCACTGCAGGTGATTGACGAAAGTGCCTCACACGCCGGTCATGCGGGAGCCAATGCCGAGGGCGCTGGCACACACTTTCGGGTGCGTGTGGCCTGTGCGCTCTTTGATGGCAAGAGCCGCGTTGCGCGCCACCGGCTTGTGTATGATGCACTGCAAAATTTCATTGACCAGGGGCTGCATGCCCTGGCGATCGAGATCATCGACTCACCCTGATTCTTTGGCTGAAAGGCCGCGCTCGCAAGCTGTTCATTCAACCACTGTTCAAAATTTCAACTTATTTCCTCTTTTCGATTTCAAGGATTTCTCATGAAAAAACAAGTTCTCATCGCCTCTGCACTGGTCAGTCTGCTCAGCCTGGGCGCGACCGCAGCGCTGGCTCAGAACATCGCCATCGTGAACGGCAAAGCTGTTCCTAAAGCCCGCATGGACACCTTGTCACTGCAGTTCCAAAGTACCGGACGCCCCATCACACCTGAAGTCCAGGAACAGATGCGCCAGCATCTGATCGCACTGGAAGTTTTCACCCAAGAGGCCGACAAACTGGGCCTGTCCTCTTCAGACGAATTCAAGGCGCAAATGGAATTGGCGCGCCAGACGGTGCTGGCCAACCAGTTGATCAAAGATTTTGAAAGTAAAAACGCCGTCACCGACGAGCTGCTCAAAGCCGAGTACGACAAGTTCGCAGCTACCAACGGCGGCAAAGAGATCAAGGCCCGCCACATTCTGGTAGAAAAAGAAGCCGATGCCGCGGCCATCATTGCCAGCTTGAAAAAAGGCGCCAAGTTTGACGAAATCGCCAAGAAGCGTTCCAAAGACACCGGCTCAGGCGCAAAAGGTGGCGACCTAGACTGGGCCAACCCGAGCAGCTACGTCCCTGAGTTCAGCGCCGCGCTCCAGGCGTTGAAAAAAGGCCAGCTGACTGACAAAGCCGTCAAAACACAGTTTGGTTTTCACGTCATCCGCGTGGACGATGTCCGTGACATCAAATTGCCCGCATTTGAAGAGGTTAAGCCGCAAATCGCTGACCAGATGAAGCAAGACAAACGCGGTACTTACCAGCGCGACTTACTGGGTAAAGCCAAGGTTGAGTAAATGGACCGCCCGCGCTTAAAAGCGCGGGCTAGAGGGCTAGGGGCTAGAAATAGCACCAGAGGCCGGTGCAGTAACCTGTGATCAGTTGCACCAGCAAGTCCAGCAGCATGCCCAGCAGCAGGACCGGCAAACCCAGGTAGATCAGCGCCCAGCAGGCTGCCAGCAGTGTTGGGCGCGGCTCGGCAATTCGGTAACCCATCACCGCGTCGGTCTTGCGGCCTGGCAACAGTGCTTTTAGCTTTTTCATCATCGTTCCCGGATTCTAGTGATCTGCAGCCACCGGCATGAAAGCGAGCCAAGCAAGATGAAAGTGCAGTGGGAATCTCTGAACAGCGCTACGTGGGACGCAGCCCATACGCAAGCCTGTGCTCCCCTGCAGCAAGACTGGGCCTACGGCGCCAGCATGCAAATGATCGGCGTGAACGTGCTGCGGGCTATGGTTGAAGACAACGGCACACCGGTGGCGTTGGCGCAATTCATACTGCGCCGCTGGGGCTCTGTGCTGAGCATGGCGCTCTGCTCTAGAGGCCCTGTTTTGCTGCAAGCGCTTAGCGCAAAAGACAAAGCCCACGTTCACACCCACTTGCGCAAGAGTTTGCCGCTCAAGGGCTTGCGCATGGTCTTAATCACCCCCGAGGAAGAACGCAGCGACAACTTGGGCCTATCGCCCTGGCGGCGCGTCATGACGGGCTATGCCACCGTGATGCTCGATTTAAAGCAAAGCCCACAAGCCCTGCGGGCCGGACTGGACGCTAAATGGCGCAACCGCCTGGTGGCGGCCGAGGCCAGTGAAGTCAAAGTGCAGCGCATGGGCAGCAACCCCGGCCAATACCGCTGGCTGCTGGACCAAGAAGAGGCGCAGCGCCAGCAGCGCGGTTTTGCAGGTCTGCCTTTGCCGTTTTTCGATGCTTACATTCAGTCGCGCAAACAGCCTGACAAAACAGTGCTCACCCTGAGGGCAGACCTGGGGCGCGAACGTGTGGCCGCCATGATGTTTTTACTGCACGGGCAGGCAGCCACTTACCAGGTCGGCTGGTCCAACGAACAAGGTCGGCAACTCAATGCCCATAACCTGCTGCTCTGGCAGGCGATAGCGGCACTGCAGCAGCGCGGCATACAAGTTTTGGACATGGGCGGCGTCAACACAGCACGCAGCGCCGGCATCGCACGCTTCAAAATCGGCACCGGCGGTGAGGTTCTTCAGCTGGCCGGCACCTATATGTAGATCACTGTCGCTCGCAACGGTAGTGTCATTCCAACGCGGTGCTTTACAGCCTCATCATCCACGGGTACAGGAATGTCATCTTGAATTTCTACCCTGCACATTTAGCGTGGTCTTTGACGTTGGCCGCCAGTCCGGCCCAGATCCCGGTGAATTGATCCGGCGATGCCCCAGGCCAGCAACAACATCGCGCCTCCAGCCGCAAAGACGCCCGCCACTGGCGTGAATTGCAGCACCAGCCAGGCCACGGCGGGCGCCAGGATGCCGGAGACGTCACGAAAGCTCGAATAAACAGCGGACATCTCTGTGCGCTGGGAGGGCTTGACCGACATCAGGAATGGCAGGCCGGCACAGACATCGAGCAGTACCAGAAAAAACGAGGCGACTACCAACACCGCTACCATCGCCAGCGGAAACGGCGACAGCAGGGCCGCTAGGATGAACAGCGCACCGCTGGCAGCGAAGCCGGTACGCACTGCCTGGCGCACTGAGTGGTGTTGCATCCAGCGCAGCATCAGCGGCGCCATGAATAAGCCTGCATTTGCCAAAGAACTTGCAATGCCGCCGACGCTCTCGCCCAGTCCATTTTGCAAGGCATAAATTCCCACATAGACCGTATAGAACCACCAACCGCAGGAGCGCAGTACAGCAAATAACCAGCCCGCCAACAACCGGGGCTGTTTTAAAAACCGACCCAGGTAGGCCAATGGCTTGCCGTCAGCTCTTTCAGTCTGGTTGGAGGTGTGGGAGGAGGCAACGCGCAGCCACCAGAACGCAGCCAACATGGTTGCGGCGGCCATGCACACGATCAGAAAGGGTGCGCCGTGCCAATACCCCAGCAGCCACACCCCCAGGGCTGGGCCCAGCGTCCAGCCCACGCCGCCGTAAATTATTCGCAGCGATTCCAATCGACTTAATTCTGTTTTGGCAACGTTGTCCAACACATAGGCGTT
This sequence comes from Polaromonas sp. YR568, assembly GCA_945871335.1. The sequence goes on from CAMBWM010000027.1 coordinate 5,911, forward strand.
GAAACAAACGAAGATCGTAGCCGTGGCCATCCCATGGCACAGCAGTGCGACCGTGATTAATTTACCTCCGACCATACCCAATGCAGCAGATACAACAAAGAGCATCGCCCCCGCGCTATACAACCAGCGGCGCGCTATGTAGCGCATCACCAGCGGCACCGTCAACCCGGTTAGCAGCGACAGCACGCCGACCGCAAAATACATTTGGGAAACAACAAGCGCATCGCCCCATGCGCGGAACATGAGCAGCGGGTAAATCGACAAGGCGACCCCGCGCACCAAAGAATCGGTGGCGCCCACAACGGCGAAGGTACGTAGGCTCGGCCGATATTGCACACGCCTCGAGGTCTGATCCAAGGGTGTCGTCAAGGTAAGCCAGTCAATTAGTTCAAGTCCGGCTGATGCTTGGCATCAGACAAGGGCCGGAAACTGCACTCACTGAGGCCGGGTGTCGTCGACCCGCGCCGATGGCACGCGTCATGCGACCACAAGGTCTTGCACATCAACGCCCAATCGAAGGCCCAGGGCTCGCAGCGCAGTCAGGGTATTGGGCGGGATAGGAATGCCGTTTCTCAAGCGCTCCAGTCGACATAACGCCTCCATTTCACCCGGCACTTGAACCTTGTCGAAACCCGGTGCCGGAGGGCATGCGCGCAACTCCGACAGACAAGCTTCCGCAGCGGCCCGGTAAGCGGAGCGCCCCCGAAACCGCGACAAATCAATGGCAATGCAAATCCAATTCATGCCATCCATGGCTTGCCCAAGAATAGCTTCGCCTAGCAACTCTGCTACCAGCGCCATGCCATAGCCCTTGGGACCGGCCATGGGCAAAATTGCGCCGCCGTTGAAATAGTCATCTGGGTCCGTGGTGGGTCGGCCCTGGGCATCGATGCACAGGCCTTCAGCCAGGGGGCGACCGGACATCTTGGCCGCATAAATCTTGCCCCCAGCGGCCATGCCGGTAGCGAAATCAATTACCACCGGACCGTTATCGCCGCCCGGAATGGCAAAGGCATATGGATTCGTCGGCAAAAAGGCACGCGCACCACCATAAGGTGCCACCTGAGGCCAATCCTTGCGTGAGCCGCCGCCAAACATGATGGTCAAGCAACCGGCTTCGGCTCCGCGCTGGGCAAAAGCGCCTATGCGGCCGGTGTGGTCCACGTTGGACACACCAACGGCGGCTATGCCATCGTTACTCACCAGGGCCAGCAGACGGTCGGTGGCCATGCGAAACGCCGGCATTCCCAGACCGTTTCCGCCATCGACCATGTCGCCCCCCCCCTCGGCAATGACCAGTTGAGGCACTGCCGAAGGCTTGTACCTGCCTGCCGCTGCTCTTTCAGCGTACCAGTCGAGCCGGAAGATGCCGTGCGAATAGACGCCACAGAGATCGGCCTCAACGAGATGTTCGGCGATTTCCGCTGCAATCAGTGGCTGGCAGCCCAAGGCTGACATCACATCAGTGCCAAAGCGGATCAGAGAGGCAGCACCAAAACGTGGGTCGTCTTGCGAGACCGCATTATTCATGATGGCCTGAGTCTCGTATGGCAGGTATCAACTGATCACGCGCAATATGACAACAGATGCCGTGGCCACTGGCTGACAACTGCCATGGCGGCGCGGTGGTCTCACAAATCGCACCCACTTTTTTGGGACAGCGCCGCTGGAATGCACAGCCTTGAGCAGGTGGCGCCAGTTCCATAATGTCGTCCGCCAAAAGAATCGGGCTCATGTCAGGTACCGGCTCTAGCACTGCACCCAGCAAAACCTCGGTATAGGGGTGGAATGGCGCGGCATAAACCTCGGCGGCAGGGCCAATCTCGCAAAGCCGCCCCTGGTAGAGCACAGCAACACTGTCGGCCAAAACGCGAACAACCGCCAAGTCGTGCGAGACGAACAAATAGGTCGTGCCTTTGTCGCGCTTCAGATCATTTAGCAGATCCAAAACAGCAGCCTGCACCGATACGTCCAGCGCCGAAGTTACCTCATCGCACAACACAATATCGGGCTCAGCGGCAAAAGCCCGTGCAATCGCAACACGCTGTTTTTCTCCGCCGGACATCTGGCTGGGCAGGCGGTCTAAGTAGTGGGCACCCATACGTACTCGCTCAAGCAAGTTGATACTTCGCTGGCGCAAGGCTTCTTCGCTCAAACCAAAATAAAGACGCAAAGGCTGCGCCAGTATCTGCGCCACTGTGTGTCTTGGGTTCAGGCTGTCGTCCGGATTCTGGAAGATCATTTGGACCCGGCGCAAGTGGTCGGGAGGACGCTGGTCAACATGGGGCGCCAAGAACTGGTCTGCGCCCATGCTCATGCTGCCAGCTATCGGGGGGTTCAGCCCCGCAAGAGCTTTGAGAATACTGGACTTGCCGCTGCCTGACTCGCCCACCAATCCCATGGTTTGGCCAGCACCAACGCTGAATGTGATGTCCGCCACGGTATTTGGTACATCGGGACGACGCCCAAGAAGTTGCTGCATCACAGTAGCCTGCGCATAGCTGATGGCCACTTGATTGAGGCTCAGGGCAGCGGTAGCGCCTGCGCCCACTCGAAGAGCAGTGGCCCGGGCAGGCCGGGTCAAGGCCATTTCGTCAGACCGGTCATGAAAAAGGCAACGTGTGACCGCGCCGTCCGGCAGAAACTGCAGGAGGGGACGACCACTTTGGCAACTCGGTTGAGCCAACGCACAACGCTCGACGAAAGAGCAACCGTCACCCACATCGCCGGGCAAGGGCTGGCGCCCAGGCAAAGCTTCAGGCAGGCTGGTCTGGGACAGCCTGGGTATCGAGTTTAGAAGGCCCCTGGCATAGGGATGCGCCGGGGTCAGCAGCACCTGTCGCGCCGAGCCTGCCAGTACCATCTCGCCGGCATAAAGCACGACCACACGGTCACACACCCTTGCGATGGCACCAAGATCATGGCTGACATAGACCATGGCCGTTCGAGTCTCGCGGTTGATATCGCGCAACAAGGCCAGAATATGAGCCTGGGTGGTGACATCCAGCCCAGTAGTCGGTTCATCTAGCAAAAGCACGTCGGGCTCGCCCGCCAGCGCCATGGCGATCGCGACACGTTGCTGCTGGCCACCTGATAGTTCATGCGGGTAGCGCGCTGCCATGGCTTGCGGATCGGGCATTCGCACCTGGCGCAATAAAGCCATCACGCGGCGCTCATGTTCGGCTGGCGGCAAGGCACTGTGCAGTGCCACCGCCTCCAAGAGCTGGCTTCCAACGCGCAGGGTCGGTGTGAGCGACTGGCCAGCGTTTTGTGGCACAAGCGCTACCTTGCCACCGCGGACAGCCTCCAAAGCAGAACGCGACAAGCCAAACATGTCGTGCGTTCCGAAATGAACACTGCCGCCGGTCACCTGCAAGCCAGCTTTTAAATAGCCCATAGCGGCAAGTGCTAGCGTGCTCTTGCCTGAGCCACTCTCACCCACCAATCCCACAGTTTCGCCACGCTGAATCTGGAGGTCGATGTTTCTCAGCACAGGTAACAGCTGACCCGCCCGGCTGACAAAGCCAATACTGAGGTCACGAAAGGACAGAACGGTATCCTTGTCCATATTAGATTGGCGCCTTTTGTGCCCTGTCTACACCCAGGGTCTTGGCGAGGGCATCGGCAGTCAGGTTGATGCCGATGATGAGTGAGCTCAAAGCTGCAATAGGGTAAAGACCCGACCATGGCGCAATCGCCAAAAAGGTTCGCGAATCGGCCACCATAAGACCCCAATCGGGCGTTGGCGGGGATACACCAAATCCCAAAAACGAAAGGGAACTGAAGGCCAAGAGCATCCACGACCAACGCATAGCGCCCTCAACCAACAGCGCGTCCAGGACGTTGGGCAACAACTCGCGGCCGATGGTGGAAAGTCTGCCGTGGCCGCGGGCTCGAGCGGCCAGCACGAAGTCGCGCGCCACCACGTTGTGGGCCGCTGCCCGTGCAATTCGAATAACCGGGATGCCGTAAAAAAAAGCCAGGGTTGGAATCAGCACTCCCAAGCCGGTGCCGAAAGTGGCAATCATCAACAGCATCTTGAGAATCCAGGGCAGGGCCAAAAATGCATCCACCAGCCTCATCAGCACATCATCCAACTTGCCGCCGACAAGCCCCAGATAGATGCCGATAAAACCGCCCCAAGCGACCGCCAGGGGAGTGGCAATTAACGTCACCAAGATGGCCTCTCGGCCGCCAAGCAGGGTCCGCGTGAACACATCACGCCCCAAATGATCAGTACCCCACCAGTGGACGGCATCTGGAGGACTCAGAATCAATAAGGAGCTGATTGCCTTGTAGTCAAAGGGCACCAGCCAAGGACTGCTCACAGCGATAAACAGATGGATTAAAACAATAACCAAACCAATGGCGCCGGAAGGCCGCGAAGCCATCGCGCGCACGACTTTTCCTAAACGCAGTATCCACGTTGAGGTCTGCGCATTTCCAGGGGCCATGCTGCTGGTCATGGCTGCCTTCTGGCCGCAGTGCGCAGCCGTGGGTTGGCCAACAGGGTCAACAGGTCGGCCAGTAAATTCACCAATACATACACCGCGGCAACAATCAAGGCAATCGCTTGCACCAGTGCCAGATCTCGGTCCGAAATGGCCGAGATCATCAAGCGCCCCAAGCCTGGGTAGTTGAAAACCATCTCGATCACGACCACCCCGCCCAGGAGCCAAGCCACCGTCAAGGCCACCACATTGATGGCCGGGAGTAAGGCGTTGGGCAGAACGTGACGCCAGACCATGGTTCGATAGGGCACGCCTTTGAGGGTGGCCATGCGGACGTAGTCGCTGTCGAGCACCTCAATCATGCTTGATCGAACTGTGCGCAGGATATGTGCGGTCATCACCATGGCCAGCGCAGCCACAGGCAAGACTATCGCAGGGAAAAATTCATGCAAAGGAGCGCTCGGCGGAGTCAGCACGATGCCGGGGAGCCAGCCCAGCCAACCACTAAAGACAAGAATCAACAGTGTGGCTGACACAAACTCCGGAATTGTCATAGCACCGATGGCTAAACCTGACAGTCCTAAATCGAGCCACTTGTCTCGCCGCAAAGCAGCCAGAATCCCGGCAAGAAAAGCCAGAGGTAAACCGACAGCCAGGGCCATAACGCCGAGGAGCAAAGAATTTTTTAACCTGTCGGCTACCAGTTCGCTGATACGTTTAGTGCTGTGAGCAGAAAAGCCAAGATCCCCCGTCAGCGCCGAACCGGCCCAAACGAGGTAGCGCAGTGTTGCCGAACGATCTAGACCAAGCTCTTGGCGACAATTGGCTAAACCCTGGCCCTGAGCATCTTGCTTGAGCAAAGCAGTGCAAGCGTCACCGGGCAAAACTTCTACTGCCGTAAAAATAATCAATGAAACCAGCCCGACAGTCACAGCGCCCAGCATAAGGCGCCGCAGAATCATGCGCAACATCTATCAGGCCTCTTAAATTTGAAGCCGCCGCGCTGCCCTTAGGACCAAAGCGCGGCGGCTTCTACTCAGCTCTTAATCAACTTTAATTAGGTGCCAACGAATTGAAAAATTCTCAACCGCGTCAAGGTTTTTCACGCGCGCCGTAGTTGCTCCCAAAAGGGTGGCATGAAATCCGACCAAAGTACCGCTGTTTTCCCAAAGGTACTCTTGCGCTTGCTGATACTTGGCTTTGCGTCTATCGAAGTTGACTTCTTTACGAGCGTCATCAAGGACAGCGTCGAATTTAGGGTCTTTGAAGAAACTTTCGTTCCACCTCGCTCCCCCACGGTAAATCTCATTGAGCATCCCGTCGGCGGGACGCTGATTCCAGCGCGTCATAGACACCGGGGCCTTCATCCACACCTTGTCGAAATAGCCATCTGAAGGAACCGCGACGATTTTGACGCGAAAACCTGCCGGGGCCACTTGCTGTTGAAACACCTCAGCCATGGCAGGCCAAACGTCTTGAAGCGTGCTGACAGGCAATTCCAGGTCCATGCCGTTAGGGAAGCCAGCCTCCGCTAGCAGGGCTTTTGCCTTGGCGATGTCTTGATTACAGGTCCCATTCCAGCGATATTGATCCGTAGGCCCGACCGGGGTATCACAACTGATGCTTCCGAGACCGCTGCCCGCCAAATCAAGCATTGCCTTGCGATTCACCGCAAGGCGGACGGCGCGACGCACGCGCGCATCATCCCAGGGCTTCATGTCGGTGCGAAAAACAATACCACGCCAGTTTCCTGTAGGCACGCTTTGGAAAGCAAATCCACCCGATCGCTCAAGCAGAGATTTTTGTTGCGGCGAGACCCCGCTCGGAAGCATGTCTATTTGCTTGCTCATGAGGGCTTGGAAGCGTGCATTTGCGTCTGGTATGCCAATGATTTCCATCCTCGCCACGCCCGGAGGACCATCGTAATAAGTCGGGTTGGCCACCAGAACGGAGGTGCCTTGCGGATCAAATTTTTCCAACTTAAAAGGCCCGGTGCCAATACCCGTGGTTTTGATGGTGTCACCAGAGCCATTGGGAATCATCATCAGCCTGTAGTCTGTGAGTACCAGAGGCAGGTCGGCAAACGGCGCGTTAAGCGTCATCTTGACAGTTTTTGGATTGACAGCTTCGATCTTGCTGATCATGCCAATCGTGGCCCGTGCGGGTGAATCCAGCTTGGGGTCCTGCACGCGCTGTAAGGAATAGACCACGTCGGCTGCGGTAAATGGCCTTCCGTTATGAAACGTAACGCCATCTCTGAGGACAAATGTCCATTCATTTGCTGCAGAATTGGAAGACCAGCTCACAGCCAGGTCGGGTGCGTTTTTACCGTCCACACCAGGTCTCACGAGGCGGCTCATGATTTTTTCAGTAACCGTAAAGACCCGGCCCCTTGAAATCGGATCCAAATCAGAGGCGTTACCGAACTGAACCTCATGGGCTTGACGCAAGGTACCCGACGGAGCGGCCCATACAGCAGAAGCACCCATCAATGAGGCCAAGGTCAACGAGAAAACAAATTTATTCATGGCAAGTCTCCTGATAATTTATGCGAAATAAACCAGATGTTCTATTTATTTGAATGTGGAGACTATCAAATTTTGTCCAGAAAATGAAGTTTTCATGAACAACATTTATGCACGCTATGGACTAAAAATTTTCGTATCGAATATTGTCTGCCAAGTCTTTTTGCGGACTTGGTGACGGCATCTGCATTTTTGCACCAAGAAATGGCGAAACCGACAAATACAATGCAGCCATGCAGCAAATCCAACGTCTCATTGCGATTGGTGGAGGCGGTTTTACCCACAAAATTGACCCTGAACTCGAAGACTTCATTGTGGCGGTGTCGGGCTGCCCGCGGCCTCGTATAGGCTTCATTGGAACCGCCAGTGACGACGACCCGATAAAAATCAGCCGTTTCTATGAACGTTTCGGCACGATTTCAGAGCATGCCACGCATCTTGCCCCGGGCAGTGATGCGCAGCACACGGCGCGCTGGTCACAGGCTCTTGACATCATTTACGTAGGTGGAGGCAACACCCAGCGGTTAATAAACCACTGGCGCAACACCGGACTGGATCAGGTTCTGATTAACGCAGCCAGACGGGGCATTTTAATGGCTGGTGTCAGTGCAGGCGCCAGTGTCTGGTTCGAAAGTGCCCTGTCAGATGCATCTGGCCAGGGCCTGCAAGCTGTTTCCGGCATCGGACTGATAGCCGGTAGTTGTTGTCCTCACTATGACAGTGAGCCACAGCGTAAACCGGCCCTTGCGGCCGCCATCGCCAGCGGGACCCTGACGGATGGCGTGGCTATAGATGATGGGGTCGCCCTGCTGATTGATGGAAGTGGAAAAGCATCGACGTTTTCCGCCCGTTTGGGCGCGGGCGCGTACCGAATCACGCGTTCAACTCAAACCGGCGAAGCGGCCTCGGCTTCAATCCAGGCGCACACGGCATTGACCGCCGGCACTGAGCGCGCGCCTGGGCGGCTAAGCAAGTAATAGCCGCGCTCAGGACTCAGTTCATCAGTAAAGGGACAGACCAGTCGCCCCGACGACAGTTCACTTTCTAAAAAAGGGAAAGTGCCCATGACCACGCCTTGTCCGTCCATAGCGGCCTGCAGTGCCAAATTTGAATCGCGCATGATGGTTTCACGGGCAAATCCCAGATCGGGATGGCCAACTAATTTGAGCCAGGCGTTCCACTCCTCCCTGTCCCACTGATGGATGATGGGGTAGCGGGTCAGGTCACTTGGACTCTTGATTCCACCGCCATCGGCCAGCAGCTTCGGGCTCAGGATGGGGCGGTAGACGATGTCAAGCAAACGGTGGGCATCCAGCCCCGGCCAGTCACCCAGACCCCAGTCGACTGCGATGGTGGCCGTCAATTGCTCAGCGCTGGTTATGCGTGAGCCGTGATGCAGCACAAGTTCGATATTGGGATTGAATCGATAAAACTTGCTGAGTCGTGGAATCAACCAGCGTGAACCAAAGATCGGGCCCAAAGCAAGTGTGACGGTAATGCGATTCGATGCGATGTGGGTTTGGACCTCCGCCAGGATGTCCTCAAAGGCCCGGCTGGTCACTCGCGACAGCGAGCGCCCCGCATCAGTGAGAAAGACTTTGCGTGTCTTTCGCACAAACAAGAGACAACCCCATTGCATTTCAAGCCGCCTGATCTGGTTACTGACGCTGGTGGGTGTCACTCGAAGTTCTTCGGCTGCAGCCTTGAAGCTGAGCAGCCGTGCCGCTGCCTCAAATGATCGCAGTGCTGTCAACGGCAAACTGTGAAGCTGAATTTTCATAATTGAAAGTGTATTGATAAACTAATTTTTATGCATAGCGCACATTTAATCGTTTGTCAGATTGTCCAAAAGACTTAAAAATAACCTTATTAGTCGTCGGAACAGGTCCCCTTAATTTAACCCAAAGACCGCGCAAACCGTGAGCAGCAACAGCCTATACGTTAGTGATGACGCACGCCATAAGGCGCATCGGCGACTGCCCCGTATCGTGTTTGATTACATCGACGGAGCCGTTGGCAATGAATCCGCTGCCGCCAACAACTTGGCAGCACTGGAGCGTCTGCGTTTGATGCCCCGCGTGCTCGCACCAACACAGCAGTATCTGCTGACCAAGACCTTACTGGGCCAGAACCTGAGTCTGCCTTTTGGGATCGCGCCCATGGGCATGTGCAACCTGGCTTGGCCGGGGGCAGACCGGATGCTGGCAGCCGAGGCCGTCAGGCGAGGCATGCCGCATGGCGTCTCCAC